>CAZCOC010000063.1:0-7509 GCA_964500075.1 uncultured Salinibacterium sp. | reverse complement strand
CTCAGGCACCGATCTCGATCCGGACCAGGTGTTTACTGCCATCGCGCGCGTGCACGAACGGGTCGAGGGCTCGTACGCGGCGATCGCCCTCATCGCGGGCCACGGGCTGCTCGCGTTCCGCGACCCGTTCGGTATCCGCCCGCTCGTGCTCGGGCGCCGACAGACTGGGTTGGTCGGCGAAGAGTGGATCGTGGCATCCGAGTCGCTCGTCCTTGAAAGCGCCGGCTACGACTTTATTCGTGATGTCGCGCCGGGTGAGGCGGTCTTCATCGCGAGCAACGGCGAGATGACCTCGAAGCAGTGCGCCGCCAACCCCCGCCTCGTACCGTGCTCATTCGAGTACGTCTATCTGGCAAGGCCCGACTCGGTCATGAACGGCATCTCGGTGTACGAGGCTCGACTTCGGCTCGGCGACCGACTGGCGGACACGATCGCGGCATACACGCCGCTTGGTGACATTGACGTGGTCATGCCAATCCCCGACTCATCGCGGCCGGCCGCGATGCAGGTCGCACAGAAGCTCGGCGTCGAGTACCGCGAGGGCTTCTACAAGAACCGCTACGTCGGCCGCACCTTCATCATGCCGGGGCAGGCGGAACGCAAACGCAGTGTCAAGCAGAAGCTCAACGCGATGTCGATGGAGTTTCGCGGAAAGAACATCCTCATCGTCGATGACTCGATCGTGCGCGGAACGACATCCAAAGAGATCGTGCAGATGGCGCGTGAAGCCGGCGCCAATAAGGTGACCTTCACCTCGGCGGCTCCCCCGGTGCGCTTTCCGCACGTGTATGGCATCAACATGCCTTCGCGGCAGGAGCTCGTCGCGCACGGACGCAAGATTCCCGAGATCGCCATTGAGCTCGGCACCGACTACCTGATCTACCAAGAGGTCGCCGACATGAACGAGGCCATTCTCGAAGGCTCGGATGTCACTGCCCTCGACACGAGCTGCTTCACCGGCGAGTACGTGACCGGCACCGTCACGCCGGAGTATCTTGCCTGGGTTGAGAAGAATCAACTGAGTTAGTAATGGCTTGCTCGGCAGTCTCTCCGTGAATTTCGGCGTTTCTGGTAGCTTCTGGGGCATGAACTCGCTGATCGCTTTTCCAATTCCGGTGGATGCCGCGACCGCCGCCTGGGCAACGCCCGTGTTCGTGCTCATCGCACTCACCGGAGTCGCGGTACTCATCTGGCAAACGGTTCGCTACTTTCGCAACAACCGCGACGAGTAGGCCGGGCTCTGCCGATCGCGGTGGTGCTTCGCTGCACCTCGCGCGTAAGTTGGAGCCATGCGATTTGGACTCTTCATTCCCCAGGGCTGGCGGCACGATCTGGTCGACATCGACCCTAATGAACACTGGTCGGTGATGAAGCGGCTCGCGCTGCACGCCGACGCCGGCAAGTGGGAGTCGATTTGGGTCTACGACCACTTCCACACTGTGCCGGTGCCAAGTCACGAGGCGACGCACGAAGCGTGGAGCCTTATGTCGGCGTTCGGTGCCGTCACCGAACGCGTGCGCCTCGGGCAAATGTGCACGTGCATGGGCTACCGAAACCCCGCCTACCTTGCCAAGGTCGCGGCGACGGTTGACCACGTTTCAGGGGGACGTGTCGAGATGGGGATCGGCGGCGGCTGGTATGAGCACGAGTGGAACGCATATGGCTACGGGTTCCCCGAGATCGGCGATCGACTCCGGATGCTCGACGAGGGCGTGCAGATCATGCGGCAAGCCTGGGGCACTGGCACCGCAACCCTCGATGGGCGCTACTACCAGGTCAAGGGCGCGATCGTGCGTCCGCTCCCGGTACAACTCGAGGGCATCCCGCTGTGGATCGCCGGCGGTGGCGAGAAGGTCACGCTGCGCATCGCCGCCCAGTACGGGCGGTACACGAACTTCGGCGGCACGCCGGAGGAGTTCACCCACAAGAGCGAGGTGCTGCGCGGCCACTGTGAGCGCCTCGGCACCGACTTCGACTCGATCACGCGATCAACAAACTTCAACGTCGTTATCGGCCACAACGACGCTGAGGTCGCTGACCGCATCGCCGCGATGGAGGCTCGACTGACGCCGTACCTCGGCGCGGCTCGTGTCGCAAAAGCCGTCGTTGACCTGCGAGCCGGCCTTGTGGGGACCCCAGAGCAAATCATTGAGCAATTGCGGGCGCGCGAGCAGCTGGGCATGACCTATGCGATCACGTATTTTGCCGAAGCTGCCTATGACACGAGCGGCATCGAGCTGTTCGAGCGCGAGGTGCTTCCGGCACTGCTGTAGTGGTGCGGCGCAAGTCGTGCGCGCGTTGGAGCGAGGGGCGCGAGACGCTCAGTCCGTTGCGTCCGTCACCGTCTCGCGTTGCATCACCGTCACCTTGGCGCGACGGCTCGCGATGAAGTCAAGCGTCAGCGCGACCAACGCCCCAAACACGATGCCAGCCGGAATGCCGAACAGCGCGAAGTAGGCAAACAGCGCGCCGAAGCCGACGAGCGGGTCTGCAGGGTACAGCGAAGTCAGAACGTAGGTGACGATGGCCCCAAGCCCCCCGCCGAGAATCAGAAACGCCGGGACCTTCGGCGCGCGCCGCACCCGAACCTCTTGCGTGTCCGATGGCACGTCTGGTTCGGTGTCTTGCGGCTCGCTCACTCCCCCATTGTCTCCCACTGAAGCGGGAGATGCGCCGAGAGGTCTGCGCGTTGGCCGGAAGCCAGGACGGCGCCGGCCGCAACCGCGTCTGCCCAGCTGACCGAACCGGTTGCGAGGGCGAGCCAGGTCGCGGCATCCGTCTCAATAACATTGGGCGGGGTGCCGCGGGTATGCCTCGGCCCCTCAATGGCTTGCACCGCTCCGAACGGCGGCACCCGCACCTCCACCGTGTTGCCCTCGGCGTCCTCGGCGAGCACTTGCAGCAGGTAGCGGGTTGCCATCGCGGTGTCGTGCTGAGCAGCGGATGCCGCGAGCGCACGCCGCACGTGGGCGCGCCCATCGACATCCGAAATCTTCACGCGAGCCATGCGGCAACGGTAGCAAGCTGACACGAGACGCGATGGCGCCGGTAACGTTGGGGCGTGCGCATTCTTGTTCTCGGTTCCGGTGCCCGCGAACACGCGATCGTGAACTCGCTGCTGAGTGAGCGGGCGGGTCACGAGATTACCGCGGCCCCAGGCAATGCCGGCATCGCCGCCGTTGTGCCGGTGATCGCCCTCGACCCGACGCGAGCGGAGGTGGTCACCGAGTACGCGCTCGACAACGACATCGAACTCGTCGTGATTGGCCCAGAGGCGCCGCTGGTTGCCGGAGTCGCCGACGCGCTGCGCCAGCGCGGCATCGCGGTGTTCGGGCCGGGCAAGGCTGCCGCGGCCCTCGAAGGCAGCAAGACGTTCGCCAAGCGAATCATGGATGCCGCGGGCGTACCGACCGGCAAGGCGACTCGTGCTGGCACTCTCGAAGAGGCGCTCGAGGCGCTCGATGAATACGGCGCTCCATACGTGGTGAAAGCGGACGGGCTTGCGGCTGGCAAGGGTGTGCTGGTGACCGCGGACCGCGACGCCGCCGCCACCCACGCGCGCTTCTGGTTGCAGCACGGCGCCGTGCTCGTCGAAGAGTTTCTCGCCGGCCAGGAGGTCTCGCTGTTTCTGGTCAGCGACGGGCACACCGTCGTTCCGCTCTCGCCGGCTCAGGACTATAAGCGTGTTTTCGACGGAGACGAAGGCCCGAACACCGGCGGCATGGGGGCCTATTCGCCGTTGCCGTGGTTGCCCGAGGGATTCGTCGACGAGGTCGTTGAGACGATCGCCGTACCAACGATTCGCCAGCTCGCGAGCGAACGCACCCCGTTCATCGGACTGCTCTACTGCGGGCTCATCATCACCAAGCGCGGCGTTCGGGTGATCGAGTTCAACGCGCGATTCGGTGACCCAGAAACCCAAGTGGTGCTGCCCCGGTTGGTCACCCCGCTGAGCGGTTTGCTGTTCGCCGCTGCGACCGGCGAGCTGGCATCGCAGCCGAAGCCGGAGTTCTCAAGCGAGGTCGCGGTGACCGTCGTGCTCGCGAGCGAGGGGTACCCAGAGGAGCCGATCACCGGCAGAGCGATCTTTGGCCTTGACGCTGTGCGCGACGTTTCGATCGCGCATGCCGCGACCGCCATCATCGACGGCCAGTACATCGCCACCGGAGGTCGGGTGCTCAGTGTCGTCGCGACCGGTCGCACGTTCGCTGAAGCTCGCCTCCGTGTCTACAGCGCGCTTGATCAGATCGCACTTGAGGGCGGCCACTACCGCACCGACATCGCACTTCAAGTCGCCGAATGACGCTTCCCGGTTGGAGCCACGTCTACTCCGGCAAGGTGCGCGACCTGTACGAGAATCCTGACCAGCCCGGGCGGATGCTCGTGGTCGCCAGTGACCGAGTCAGCGCCTTCGATCACGTGCTTGAGCCGGGCATCCCTGGCAAAGGCGAGTTGCTGACTCGATTGAGCCTGTGGTGGTTCGGGCAGCTCGCGGGTGTGCCGAATCACCTGGTCACCGAGCTCCCCACCGGTGCGGAGGCCCCGCCGCCGAACGCCATGCTCGTGCGCCGCCTCGACATGCATCCAATCGAGTGCGTCGTTCGCGGCTACCTTGCCGGCGGCGGCTGGCTCGAGTACGAAGCGACACAGAGTGTCTGCGGGGTGGCTTTGCCCACCGGTCTGCGCAACGGCGACCGCCTGCCGCAGCCGATCTACACGCCAGCCTGGAAAGCCCCGCTCGGCGAGCACGACGAGAACATCAGCTTCGAGCGCACGGTCGAGCTCGTCGGCCAGGCAACGGCGGCCGCTCTGCGGGACGCCTCCCTTGATGTCTTCGCACGGGCATCCGCTATCGCAGAATCGCGCGGGGTGATCCTGGCCGACACCAAGTTCGAGTTCGGCACCGATCCCGCCACCGGCGAGCTGACGCTCGCAGACGAAGTGCTCACCTCAGACAGCAGCAGATACTGGGATGCCGCGGCCTACCAGTCGGGCGACCGCACCGCGAGCTTCGACAAGCAGATCGTCCGCGACTGGCTGGCCGCCAACTGGGATCGCACCGGCATGCCGCCGCGTCTCCCGCCCGAGATCGTCGAGCGGACCGCTGCCCGGTATCGAGAGCTCGTCGCGCGCCTGACCGATAGGAATGGCTGAGGGCCAGATGTCGTTGCGGTTGTCATGAATGAAACACTGCCCGCCGACACCGGCATGGGGGCCGTGACACTGCGCGTCGCCAATTTGGATGTGATGACGGCGTTCTATCGCGACGCGGTCGGACTGACGACGATCGCAGAACTCTCCAATTCGGTCTCCCTTGGGCGCACCACCGGCGCAGTGGTCATTCTCGAACACGCACCAGAACTCGTGCACGCAAGCCCGAGCGACGCTGGGCTGTTCCACACCGCGATCCTGTTCGACACTGAGGAAGCACTTGCGGCCGCGGCCTACTCGGTGACTCAGCGGCATCCGAATTCATTCACCGGCAGTGCAGACCATCTCGTCAGCAAGGCGTTCTACTTCACCGACCCGGAAGGGAACGGACTCGAACTGTACTGGGACCGCGACCGAAGCGCGTGGAGTTGGACCGACGGCAGCGTCGCGATGTCGACCCTCTATCTGGACCCAAGTCCGTTTCTGCAGGAGCATCTGAGTGAGTCCGCACTCAGTGGACCGGTCATCGGTGATGCAAAGGTTGGGCACGTGCACCTGCAGGTAGGCGACGTCGAGGCCGCACGCGAGTTTTACGTGAATACCCTCGGGTTCAGGACAACGGTCGAGCTGCCGCGGTCGGCGCTCTTCGTCAGCGCTGGCGGCTACCACCACCACATGGCCATGAACGTGTGGAACTCGCGGGGCGCCGGCCGCCGGAAGAACACCCTCGGGCTCGGGCGAATCGAGATCGGAGTCGGCGAGGCGGACGACCTCGGCGCGCTCGTCGAGCGCATGAACCATCACCGCGTGCAGTTGCGCGACGACGGCAAGACCGTGGGCTTCAACGACCCGTGGGCGAACCAGCTTCGAGTGACGGTCGAGCCCAAGGGCTAGGTGCCCGCCTCACAGATCCCGTGTCCAAAGATGTAGACCCCTGGTGAATGGAATCCGTCTGCGGCGCCCGCCGTGAAGGTCATGATGACTCCCCACAGCCCGTCCTCTTGAGGGTCAAGGAGCGCTTCGATGTGTCCCTCGCCTCGGTCTCCCGAGACGGATCCCGGCACGTTTGCCAGAACATTGGCGAGCGTCATCCCGACCATTTGGTTGAATGGCGCATCAAGTTCCAGCCCGCCGGCGGTCTCGGGTTCAGTGACCGTGGCGACGAATTGTGGCCCCCGATGTCGGTCATATACGGATCGAAGGCAATCTGTAGTCCGCCCCAGTCATAGATCGATGTAGCCGCATTGCACGACGTGGCAGGCACCGGAATGACCGTCGGTTCTGTGCCAATAGCAGCCGTCAATTGAGTGGTCGCTGTCGTGAGGTCGGTGGTGAACGCTACATCAGCGATTTGGTGGGAGTCAGGGTCGCCGACGCCGATGCTGTGCGCGCTGATCGTGATGAAGTCGGGCACGGGCGCTACCGAGGCAGCTGGAGTGGGATGCGCTGCGGCCGGCGGAGCGACGGTCGAACTCCCACCTGGCGCAGGTGCCGACCCGCACGCGGTCAGGGACGATCGCGATCAACGCGATCCCTACAACGCGTGCTTGCCGCACGGGGCCCATCTGCCGAGAGTACGCCGATTGATGAGAAAGACCTACCGGAATTTCCCTGAACCGCTATGCCGCTGACCGCCGCCCTAGTCAGCAAATTCGCGGAGGACGTACTTCTCCCGCACAATCCCCGACACCCTGACGCTATGACGACGCCGCTTGCTGAAACACTCGCTCAAGTTGCCACCCTCAACGACCCCGCCGAACCGTTTACGTACGAAGTGCAGGGAAACGAGATTCTCGCGAAGTGGGACATCGTGCGTGCCCAGACTCTCTACCCTGCCGAGTTCGCCACGATCGACAAGAGCTATTCGATCACGGTCAGTTTCAATGAAGACAAGGGCACGTTTCGGACCAACGAGAAGCAGAAGTCGACAGCCTCGTCTTTCGGCACCGGCGGGTTCAGCGTCGGCACGAGCGGCTTCTCCGGCAAAACCACTCAGAAGGAATTCAGCATCGAGATCGGTGGAGTTTCGAAGACAGCGGACGGCATCACCCCCATCCTCGCCTACTCGTTCGAGACGAGCCGTATCAAAGAGCCTCTCCTTGCCTTCCTCGAGAAGCACGGTTGGAAGCGCAAGAGGGGTCTGTTCGGCTAAGCGCTAGCCCCCGAGCCGCTCGTCGATCTCGCGGATGACCGGCCAAGCGCCCTCCTCCGAGTTGGAGAGTACGGCTACGTCGAGCCCGTCCTCGAGGTAGTGCCGGACGATTGCGGATGCCCCGGTGTTGATGCCGTCCTTGAAGTATGAGCGCACCGTGCCATCCTCGTTCATGTCGAATTCGAGGCCGAAGCCGTACCAGGTCT
>CAZCOC010000062.1:0-7580 GCA_964500075.1 uncultured Salinibacterium sp. | reverse complement strand
TCGTCAGGTCGACGGACCAGGCGGCACCGTTGTTGGTGAACCATTGGCCACCGTTCTGCCAGCCCAGGCCCGCGAGCCAGTTGACGTCGGTCTTCGGGAAGTTGGTGATGAACGAGCCGAGCGCTTTGATCTGCGCGGCAGCGGCGGCATACTCGTCCCACGTAGTCGGAACCGGGATGCCTGCGGCCTCAAACAGGTCGGCGCGGTAGTACATGGCGACGGGACCGGAGTCCTGCGGGATGGCGTAGACCGCGTCGGCTTCACCGAAGGTCGTTTGGCTCCAGGTCCAGTCCACGAACTGATCGCCGGCTGCGAGGATGTCGCCACACGCGGCAATGTTCTCGAGGCCGTCCTGTACGCGGAAGTTGGGCAGTGCGTCGTACTCGATCTGACCGAGGTCAGGCGCGTTGCCGGCGGCGATCTGGTTGAAGAAGTTCTGGTAGGTACCAGCGTTTCCGCTCGGTCCCGTCTGGAACTCCACTTGGACGTCCGGGTTCTGTTCGTTCCACAAGGCGACGACCTCGTCGGCGCCTGGCCACCATGCGGCGTACGTGAGGTTGACGGGACCGTCGGATGGCTCACAGCCACCAGCTGCCGGTTCCGTCGTTGCCGCCGTGCAGCCGGCAAGAGCCAGCGCCGAGACGACGGCAGCTGACATAGCTGCCATACGGAATTTGCGTTGCATGAATTTTCCTATCGTTGCGGTGTGCACGATTCGAATTCGAATCGTGCGTTTTGGGATGGATCTACTTGATGCTTCCCGCTGCAAGACCGCCGCTCCAGAACCGTTGCAGGCTCAGGAAGGCGATGATGAGCGGCACGATCGACACAAATGCACCGATCACGACGAACGACCGGAGTTCAGGATTCTGGCCGATCGAACTATTCCAGGAGTACAGACCAAGGGTCACCGGGAACAGGCTTGGGTCCCGCAGCATGATGAGCGGCAGGAAGAAGTTGTTCCAGATCGCGACGAACTGGAAGAGGAAGATCGTGACGAGCGCCGGTGCCATGAGTCTGGTCGCGACCGTGAAAAAGGTACGCACCTCGCTCGAGCCGTCGAGCCGCGCGGCTTCAAGGAGCTCGTCTGGCACGCTTGAGGCGGCGTAGATCCTCGCGAGGTAGACACCGAACGGGCTCACGATACTGGGCAAAAATACCGCCCAGAAGGTGTTGGTGAGACCCACTTGGCTGAAGATCAGGAACAGCGGCAACGCCAGCGCCGTTGCAGGCACCAGCACGCCGGAGAGCACGACATTGAAGACAGCCTCGCGCCCGCGGAATCCGTACTTGGCGAGCGCGTAGCCGCACATGGCTGCGATCAGGGTTCCGATTAAGGCTCCGGCACCGGCGTACAGGATGCTGTTGAGAATCCACTTCAGGAACACATTGTCGTTGTAGGTGAACAGTCCGCCGAGATTGCTGAAGAAGGTCGGGATTGCCTCGGCCGTAAAAATGAGCGGCGGCGTCGTGGTGAACTGACCTTGCGTCTTGGTGGATGACACGAGCAGCCACCAGATCGGAATGAGGAAGTACAGGGTGAAGACACCCATTATCAACATCGCTGCTGCGCGAGAGAGGATCGGTTCGCGCTGCGAACCACGTCCAGTCGATGCCCGGTTCAGAGAAGTGACACTCATGCGAATGCTCGTTTCTGTGTGACCTTGAGAAACACGAACGACAACACGAAGGTCGAGAGCGCAAGCACAACGGAGAAGGCCGCGGCCAGGCTCGGGTTGGGCACTGACGCCGTCGTGTACACCGCAAGATTCGGCGTGAAGGTGGAACTGATGGCAGTGCTGAAGCTGCGCAGCGTCTGCGGCTCGGCGAGCAACTGGAGGGTGCCGATGATCGAGAACACCGCTGTCAGGATCAGTGCCGGAGTGACCAACGGGATCTTGATCTGCCACGCAACTGTCCAGTTGCTTGCACCGTCGATCTTCGCGGCTTCGTAGATCTCTGTCGGGATCGCCAGCAACGCCGAGTAGATGATGAGCATGTTGTATCCGACGTAGACCCAGGTCACGATGTTGGCGATGGACCAGAGCACGAGGTCGGCCCCCAGGAACGCGACGTTCTGGGTTACGGCACTGAACGGCGACAGCGATGGCGAGTACAAAAAGCCCCACATGATCGCCGCTATGACACCTGGAACCGCGTACGGGGCGAAGAACGCCAGCCGGAAAAACTTCTTGCCTCTCACCAGTGGCGAGTCGAGCAAGAGGGCGAAGAGCAGCGCGAGCCCCAGCATGATCGGCACCTGAACGATGCCGAAGAGCAGCACGCGCAGGACCGAAGCCCAGAAGTCGCTTGCTTGGAACACCGCGATGTACTGCACGAGCCCGCCGAAGACAACCGTGGCTGGGCCGAATGTTCCTTCGCGCTCAACCGTCAGGAATGACTGGTAAATCGCGTAGCCGATCGGAACGACGTAGAAGAGTATGTACAGGAAAAGGAACGGCCCGATGAAGATCACGAGTGCCTTGCCGTGGCTGAGCTTCTTCCGACGCGGAGCGCTCGCGCCCTTGCGCTCCACGATGGCTGGCCTCGATGTCACCGTCATAGCAGGGTGCCCCGATCGTCATTGGTCTGGTGCAGGTTGGGAGCTCCTTTGGGGAGCCAAGGCATGCGCTTCGAGTTTGGGAACTGAGTTCGTTGCGAATTCTGTGAACGCTCCCATCTTAATCACACGATTTTGCGACTGTCAACAATCGAGGGCAGTTTCGGGCGGCCAATCGTTATAATCGCCACGTCCCCTTGAGTCGAAAGCACTACACCGAGAGGGGCACACTTCCTGCGCTGCAATATGAGCCCGGGCTGTGGGCCGTGTGGGCAACGCGCAGCTCCGCTTGAGTGTCTTCGCCGGTTTCAGGCCGGAACTCGTCGCTAACGGCCCACGCGAACTGATCTGCCCGCGGGTTCGTCGTCGCGTGCTCCGCGAGCCCGAGCGGTATCAGTCGAAGTCTCTGGTCGACCCAGGCAGCGTCCCAAGGGCCCTCGCTCATGATTTGCTCTGCAGCCCGAAACTCGTAGTAGATCGTGCGCCGGAGCTGATTGCCAGTGACTGCCTCTGAACCGTGTACAACCATCACGTCGTGTACCAGCACGTCGCCAGGCTCCATCTCGACCTGCACGACACCGGGAGCGTCCCAACCGTACGTGTCCTTGAGCTCGCAGATATCGACCGGCTGACGGTGCGAGCCGGGAGCAACGCGGAGCGCACCCTGCCCGATGCGAGACGCGTCAAGGTACACATCGACATTGAACACTCGAAAGTTGCGCGGGTGCACTGCGTCTTGATGCCACTCGATCGCTGCGCCGTCGCCCTCGTTCTTGAAGACAAGCGACTCGTAGGTTGGCACGAAATTCGGGCCAGCGAGGCTTTCCGCGATGCCGAGCACGGCCGGGCTTCCGAGCAGCTCAAGCGATGCGGCCTGGCCTTTGTTGTGCACGTAGTCCACGCGGAACATGACCCGCCCGATCGAACGACTGGCGTAGTGGTAGTCGACAGCCGACGGGTGATCCTCAGAGATCTCACGACCCTCCGCCACCCATGTTGTTGCGGCTGTCTGCAATCGCGCGAGCAAATCAGACGGAATTCGATTGCGCAGTATGAGGTAGCCGTTCTCGTCAAAGCTCCGCACCTGCGCGACGCTGAGCAAATGGGGCGCGGCGGGCGCGATATCGGTGGTCGACGCAGACATGGGGGCTCCTCGTTACTCTGGCGGTGTGGATCGCAGTGCCTGCCGACAACTGCCTGATCCCAAGATAAGGATTACGATGTCGAATGTTCTCCTACTGAGTAACTTAGAATTCCGGGATCCTCATGCAAATCGACTCCAGTCGACCGAGCTTCGGTCTGGCGAGTGAACGATCTCACCGCGCACGCATGGCGATCGCCCATCAACACGACGACATCGAGTTCAACTTCGCACCGACCGCGATGAGTTATCGCATCGACGGGACGATCATTGAGATACCGCCGAAACGTCTCACAGCGTTCTGGGCGGCTCGGCCCCACCAACTCATCGACGATGCACCGGATGACTGGGTCCATTGGCTTACCGTTCCGCTCGGCCTCTTTCTTTCGTGGTCGTCCCCCGAACTTCTCATTGCCAGCCTGCTGCGTGGAGAGGTCATCGTGCTCACCGACGATCCGCTCGGGGCTCCTCCCATCAGCAGGCTTGGGCAGTGGTCAGCGGACCTTGGCACAGGCAGCGCATGGTCACAGACCACCGTGCGACTTGAACTCGAGGCATACCTGCGCCGAGTGAGCTTCGCGCCGTTGGATGCGACGGAGCCGGCGATCGGATCGGCAGTAGCTGCGCGCCCATCCCGGCTGGCAGGGCAGATGGCTGCCTACATCGCTGCGCGCTCCGCCGATGCCATTACGGTCGCCGACGTTGCGCGCGCAGTCCACGTGCATCCCGGCTACGCCATGACGGCATTTCGGCGGGCAGTTGGCACAACGATTGGCTCATACCTCACGCAGTGCAGAGTCGCGCACGCGCAGCGCCTCTTGATCACCTCGGTACTCCCCGTGCAAGAGATCGGTTTGAGTGTTGGTTTCCAGTCGATCAGCCAGTTCTACGATCGCTTCGGCGCGGCCTGTGGCACCACCCCTGGCGCATACCGGCGCCATCACATCCGCCGGCCTGAGTGAGCCTGCGAGTACCCGGTGCTGCTCCGCCGCTAACGGCTACTTCCAGCGCGACGCTTGTTGAACACGTCGAATGCGACTGCGAAGAGCAAGACGAGGCCCTTGACGGCCTGCTGCCACTCGATGCCGATGCCGAGGATCGACATTCCGTTGTTGAGAACACCGATGATGAGACCACCAATGATCGCCCCACCGATCGTTCCGACACCGCCCTGCACCGCCGCGCCACCAATGAAGGCCGCTGAGATCGCTTCGAGCTCGAAGCCGTCACCCGCTTTCGGGCCGGCGAGGTTGAGTCGGGCGGTGAACACCAGGCCGGCGAGGGCCGCGAGGAAGCCCATGTTGACGAAGATCAGGAAGTCGACCTGTCGAGTCTTGACACCTGACAACTCGGCAGCGTGACGATTACCGCCGATCGCGTAGACGTGGCGGCCGAACACGCTGCGATTCGTGACGATCCCGTAGATCATCACGAGCACCGCGAGGATGATGAGCGTGATGGGGATGCCCTTGAAGGTCGCGAGGGCGTATGCGAAGGCGAGCACACCGGCCGACACGAGGACGATTTTCGCGACGAACCAGCCGAGCGGCTCGACATCTTGGCCGTAGCTGCGGCGCCCGGCGCGCGTGCGCACCTGCTGAACGATGAGGCCAACGATCGCGAGCACGGCGATCCCCATCGTGAGCGGATCGACCGGGAACTCCCCAAAGACATTTGTGAGGAAGCCGTTGCCAAGAGCTCGATACTCCTCCGGGAAGGACCCGATGTTGGAGTTGCCGAGGACGACGAGTGCCAGTCCGCGGAAGATGAGCATGCCCGCCAACGTCACGATGAAGGCCGGTATTCCGACGTACGCTATCCAGAATCCCTGCCAGGCTCCGACGAGGGCACCGATGAGCAGCGAGAGGATGATCGCGATCCACCACGGAAGCTCCATCTTCACCGCGAACACACCGGATACGGCTCCGATGAAGGCAGCGACGGAACCGACCGAGAGGTCGATGTGGCCGGCGACGATCACAATGACCATGCCGATCGCCAGAATGAGGATGTACCCGTTCTGCACGATCAGATTCGAGATGTTCTGCGGTCGAAGCAAAATCCCGTTGGTCAGGATCGAGAACAGCACAACAACGGCAATGAGGGCGAGGAAGATGCCGTTCTTGCCAAGGTCGGAAATGATCGCGCCGACCCAAGATGGCGCGCCACCTTTCGCGACTCGAACGGGCTTTGTGGACGTGTCTGTCATGAGTGAGCTGCTCCTTGTGCGTGATTCGCCGGGGCCCGCTAGCGGGGCGTTTCCATGGTCATGAGTTTGAGGAGGGCCTCCGGAGTGGCCTCTTCGACGGGGAGTTCGCCTGTAATGCGGCCTTCCGAGAGTGCGTAAATCCGGTCGCAGATGCCGAGGAGCTCCGGCAGTTCCGAGGAAATGACGATGATGCCCTTTCCTTCCGAGGCGAGCCGATTGATAATCGTGTAGATCTCGTATTTGGCACCAACGTCGATACCGCGGGTCGGCTCGTCGAGAATGAGCACGTCAGGGTCCGAGTAGATCCACTTCGACAACACGACTTTCTGCTGGTTCCCACCAGAAAGCTTGCCAGTCTTGGCCAGCACAGAGGGCGCCTTGATGTTGAGGCTCACTCGATACTCATCGGCGACCTTGTACTCCTCGTTATCGTTCACGAGGCCGAGCCGCGAAAGCTTGCCGAGTGAGGCCATCGAGACGTTGCGTTTGATGTCCTCGATAAGGTTCAGTCCGTAAACCTTTCGGTCTTCCGTCGCGTAGGCAATGCCGTTGTCGATAGCCTCGGCCACGCTGCGGGTTTGAATCTCTGCGCCGTCCTTGAACACCTTGCCGCTGATCCGACTGCCGTATGTACGACCAAAGAGGCTCATCGCGAACTCGGTACGTCCCGCCCCCATGAGGCCAGCGATCCCGACAATCTCACCCCGTCTGACGTTGAGGTTGACGGAGTCCACCATGACGCGCGATGAGTCCTGAGGGTGATGGGCCGTCCAGTTCTCGACCCGCAGGATCTCGTCCCCAATGTGCGGGGTGTGATCCGGGTAGCGATGCTCAAGATCCCGACCGACCATATCCTTGATGATGCGCTCTTCGGTGACATCAATCTTGGCGATCGTCTCGATCGTCTTGCCGTCTCGGATGACGGTCACCGTGTCGGCGATCTTCTTGATCTCGTTGAGCTTGTGGCTGATGATGATCGACGTGATGCCCTGCTCCTTGAGGTGCAGAATCAGATCGAGCAAGTGATCGGAGTCGTCGTCGTTGAGCGCGGCGGTCGGCTCGTCGAGGATGAGCAGCTTAACGCGTTTCGACAGCGCCTTGGCGATCTCGACGAGTTGCTGCTTGCCAACCCCGATGTCGCGAATCTTTGTGGTCGGGTTCTCCTTGAGACCGACACGTGCCAGAAGCTTCGATGCCTCAAGGTTTGTCTTGTTCCAGTCGATAAGGCCGAACAGACCGGTGATCTCATTGTTGAGGAAGATGTTCTCGGCGATCGAGAGGAAGGGGCTCAGAGCGAGCTCCTGATGAATGATGACGATGCCCTTTGACTCGCTATGGCGGATGTCGCTGAACTCGACGACCTCGTTTTCGAAGACGATGTCACCCTCGTATGTGCCGTGCGGGTAGACCCCGGAGAGCACCTTCATGAGCGTGGACTTGCCAGCACCATTCTCACCGCAGATGGCATGGATCTCGCCGCGGGAAACCTCGAGCGTCACATCCTGCAGTGCCTTGACGCCGGGGAAGGTCTTGGTGATGGACCGCATCTCGAGGATGTTCGTTGTCACGTGGCGCCCGACTTCCTTGTTGTGGCTGGTTTTTAGAGTAGTGGAGAGGGTGCTGGTGGTGGAGAAGATTTCTCTTCCCCACCACCAGCGAGATGGAGCTAC
>CAZCOC010000061.1:3398-7626 GCA_964500075.1 uncultured Salinibacterium sp. | reverse complement strand
AGAGCGGAAGGGTCGCGACGGCTTCAATCGGCGCGAGGCAAATCGGAAAGAGCACGCCAGCCAGCAGCGCGCTCGCCAGCGGCTTGGGAATGCCGACTATCGCTCGACCAAGTGCTGGCCACAGTCCGCTGAGCACGACAAGTGCAGCGCTCACCAGGAAGGCACCAACTGCGTCTGAGAACGCGATGCCGTTGCCAGCCGCGGCGAGGAGGACGGCCGCCCCTGGCGTCGACCACGCGATCGCGAGCGGGATGCGCAACCAAAGTGCACTAACGGTGCTCACCACCGCGATCGCGAGGCAGACCGCGAGCAAGCCTGAGGCCGCTTGTTCATCCGTCGCACCGACCGCTGCGAGACCAGCAATGACGAGCGCGAATGAGGTCGCAAACCCCGAGATCGCAGCAACGAACCCCGCCGAAATGGGCTGAAAGATGGATGCGGTGCTGATCAGGTAAGCCTAGGGCGCGCGGCGTCGATGAAGCGCTACGCGGACTTCTCGATCTGACGCGGGAGCTTGTGCGGCACGATTGTCGGCGCGGCGTTCTCAAGCACCGACTCGCGCGTGACGATGACGCGGGCGACCTGGTCGTCGGATGGCACGTCGAACATGATCGGCCCGAGCACTTCTTCCATGATCGCGCGCAAACCGCGAGCCCCGGTCTGACGCAAGACAGCGAGGTCGGCGATGGCCTCGAGCGCATCCGGCTCGAAATCGAGTTCGACACCGTCAAGCTCGAACATGCGCTGATACTGACGTATAAGCGCATTTTTCGGCTTGGTGAGGATGTCCATGAGCGCGACTTGGTCGAGCGGAGTCACCGTCGTGACGACTGGCAACCGCCCGATGAACTCCGGAATCAGCCCGAACTTGTGCAGGTCTTCCGGCAGTACCTCGCTAAAGAGGTTCACGTCATCGCCCTTGCTGTGCAGCGGTGCGCCGAATCCGATTCCCTTCTTGCCCGAACGCTGAGAGATGATCTCGTCGAGCCCGGCGAATGCCCCGGCGACGATGAAGAGCACGTTCGTCGTGTCGACCTGAATGAACTCCTGATGCGGGTGCTTGCGGCCACCCTGCGGGGGAACGGATGCGACGGTGCCTTCCAGAATCTTCAACAGGGCTTGCTGCACGCCCTCACCGGAGACGTCTCGAGTAATGGACGGGTTCTCGGCCTTGCGGGCGATCTTATCGATCTCGTCGATATAGATGATGCCGGTTTCGGCGCGCTTGACGTCATAGTCTGCGGCCTGAATGAGTTTGAGGAGGATGTTCTCGACGTCTTCACCGACGTAGCCGGCTTCGGTGAGGGCCGTGGCATCCGCTACAGCGAAAGGCACATTCAGTCGCTTGGCGAGAGTCTGGGCGAGATAGGTCTTGCCACAGCCGGTCGGTCCGATCAGGAGGATGTTCGACTTGGCAATCTCCACGTCATCGATGATTGCATCAGCTGCGCTCAGGGTGTTGCGGGCGCGGATGCGCTTGTAATGGTTGTAGACGGCAACCGACAGGGCGCGCTTCGCGTGCTCCTGACCGATGACGTATTCCTCGAGGAAGGCGTAGATCTCGCGCGGCTTCGGCAGATCGAACTCGCTGCTGGTCTCTTCGCCTGCTTCGGCCAGGCGCTCCTCGATGATCTCGTTGCAGAGCTCGACGCACTCGTCGCAGATGTAGACGCCTGGGCCGGCAATGAGCTGCTGAACTTGCTTCTGACTCTTGCCACAGAAGGAACACTTCAGCAAGTCGGCGCTTTCCCCGATGCGTGCCATATCCCCGTTCCTCCTCCGCGTGGATGCGTGCTACCGAGCCTAACCCGGGCAACGAGCCGTTGAGAGCACACTGTGTGCAACTGTTACGGCGCGCCGCGATGCTCGCACACGCTGCTTCACCGCTCAGATGAATGTGGAAGACTGCACGGGACCGGTCGGAGTCGACCAATTGCGACAAGAACGAAGGGGCGCCGTGCACTTGAGGTGGATGCGCGTCGCGCGTTGCGCCGGTGCAGCCAGCTCCTTTCGTCTGAGTCGGCGAGCGATCCTCGCCGCGCTGCTTCTCGCGCCAGCACTGATTCTCTTGCCGCTGCTGGGATCTCTCGGCCCAGCCCAAGCACATAGCTATCTCGTCACCTCAACCCCCGAAGCGGGCAGCACCCTGTCTGAGCTGCCAGAACGCTTCTCGATCACGACGAATGAGGCGATGCTCACCACCGGTGGCGACAACTCCGGCTTCGATAACTCCGGCTTCGCGATGCACGTGAGCGACGCCGATGGGCAGTACTACGGTGACGGCTGCATGACGGTCGAAGACGCGAGCATGTCGACGCCCAGCGCTCTGGGCGCACCCGGTACCTACCTCGTACAGTGGCAGGTCGTGTCTGCCGACGGGCATCCGATCTCAGACGAGTTCACGTTCGAGTGGCATCCGAGTCAGCAGGTGACATCGTCGGCCGGCGCCGCGACTGCACCGAATTGCGGCCGTCCCCCCGCGGATGAGGGTGGTGCCGAGAGCCCTGCCGGTGGAGCATCAGGCTCCGCAGTCGACACCGAGGCGACGAGCGCTACGGGGGGTGCCGCGAACCTCTCCGATGTGCTGTGGGTCGGTGGCATCCTCGTCGTGGTTGCTGCTGGCGCACTCGTGACGATCGCAGCGCTCAGGCGCAAGACGTCGGCCTGAGGCTCGGGCGAAACAGCACACCGGCCGGGCATCGCGCGTGAGTGCGGCCCGGCCGGTGTTGTTGTTGTCGTCGTTGCTGTGGAGTGCAGTGCTGCTGCTGCTACTTCGCCGTAAGCACCGGCACGTTCTTGCGACTGGTCAACACCTGATCGATGAGACCGTACTCGAGCGCTTCAGCGGCACTGAGAATCTTGTCGCGATCGATGTCTTTGTTGACCTGCTCGACACTGCGGTTGGAGTGCGCCGAAAGCGTCATCTCAAGCCACTCGCGCATGCGCATGATCTCGCGAGCCTGAATCTCGATATCCGAGGCTTGACCGCGGCCGGCATCCCCTGTCGATGGCTGATGAATGAGGATGCGCGCATTCGGCAGTGCGAGCCGCTTGCCTGGTGTGCCAGCCGCCATGAGCACGGCCGCAGCAGACGCCGCCTGACCCAACACCACTGTCTGAATTTGAGGACGGATGTACAGCATGGTGTCGTAGATCGCGGTCATGGCGGTGAACGAACCACCGGGCGAGTTGATGTACATGACGATGTCGCGGTCAGGGTCCTGGCTCTCAAGTACGAGCAACTGAGCCATGACGTCATCGGCGGACGCGTCGTCGATCTGCACGCCGAGGAAGATGATGCGGTCCTCGAAGAGCTTGGCGTACGGATCTTGGCGCTTGTAGCCGTATGCCGTGCGCTCTTCGAACGACGGCAGGATGTAGCGAGACTCCTGCGCCATGCCTGCGGTGCCGAATGTGAAGTTGTCCATGGTCAGTCCTTCTTGCTATTCGTTAGGGCGCCCGCGCCCGGGGCGTCGATGGTTCCGCCGCCGCCAACCACGTCGGACGCGAACTCACGCAAATGATCGACGAAGCCATACTCGAGCGCTTGTTGGGCCGTGAACCAATTGTCACGATCATTGTCGATGAGAATCTGCTCGACCGACTTGCCGGTCTGCTCTGCGGTGAGTTCTGCCATCCGCTTCTTCATGTCGAGGATGACGCCGGCCTGAGTCTGGATGTCGGCCGCCGTGCCACCGAAACCACCAGACGGCTGGTGCAGTAGCACGCGCGCGTTCGGCGTGATGTAGCGCTTGCCCTTGGTGCCAGAGGACAGCAGGAACTGACCCATGGATGCCGCGAGTCCGATGCCGACTGTGACGATGTCATTCGGCACGAACTTCATCGTGTCGTAGATCGCCATGCCAGCGGTGATCGAGCCGCCCGGGGAGTTGATGTAGAGGAAGATGTCACGCTTGGGGTCTTCTGCTGCCAGCAGCAGAATCTTTGCGCAGATCTCGTTGGCGTTTTCGTCTCGCACCTCTGAACCAAGCCAGATGATGCGGTCCTTGAGGAGTTGGTCAAAAACACTCGAGACCAATGCCGGTTGGGCCATGGGGTTGCGCTCCGTTTCAGTTATCGCTTGCTGTCGAATCTATCGGAGCGCGACTCGCTGAAAGGCTCTGTTCGCCGTGGGCAGAGCGCAGCGTCGCCCACCGCGACGACAAACACAGTGCCGTGGGCAGAGCGCAGCGTCGCCCACCGCGACGACAAACACAGTGCCGTGGGC
>CAZCOC010000061.1:309-3298 GCA_964500075.1 uncultured Salinibacterium sp. | reverse complement strand
AGAGCGCAGCGTCGCCCAGCGCTTTGCTATTTGTGGTCGTGGTCGTGGTCGTGGTCGACTTCGGTTCCCGCGAAGTCGGCAGCACTCACGATGTCGCCATCGGCGTTGCCGAGCACAGTGGCGGTGAACGCAGAGACGTCAACCTTCTTGCCCTTGGTGTCAACGACCTTCGCCTTGTCGAGCACGACCGCGAGCGCTTTGGAACGCGAGACTTCAGCGATCATCGCCGGAACCTGGCCGTTCTTGTCGAGCGTCTGAATGAACTCGCCGGGTTCCATGCCGTACTGTGCTGCCGCCTGCACAAGATAGGTCGTGAGTTCCTGTTGGCTCACCTTGAGTTCCTCCTTCTCGACGATCGAGTCGAGAAGGATCTGCGTGCGGAAGGTCTTCTCGCTCGTCGCGGTCACCTCTGCGCGGTGCTCGTCGTCATCCAGTCGGTTCTCTCCCTCGAGGTGGCGGTGCACCTCGTCTTCGACGACCTTGGCCGGCACCGGAATCTCGACGAGTTTCAGCAACGCGTCGACAATCTGGTCCCGAGCCTGCACACCCTGACCGAACTCCTTCGAGCGGGCGGCCCGCGCGTTCAGGTCGGCCTTGAGTTCCTTGATGGTGTCGAACTCGCTGGCCATTTGAGCGAAGTCGTCGTCGGCATCCGGCAGTTCGCGTTCTTTCACGGCCAAGAGCGTGACGGTGATGAGCGCGGTTTCGCCCTCGCTATCGCCACCCAGCAGCACCGATTCAAAGGTGGTCGACTCGCCAGCACTGAGTGAATCGAGAGCCTCGTCGATGCCTTCGATGAGTTCGCCCGAACCGACCTCGTATGAGATGCTCCTGGCGGAGTCGACCTCGGTCTCGCCGATCCTGGCGACGAGATCGAGCTGAGCAAAGTCTCCCGTTTTAGCCGGGCGATCAACGGTCCCGAGCGTGCCGAATCGGCTGCGAAGGGCGTCGAGTTCGTCCTTCACGTCATCGGCGGAAACCTCGACCGCATCGACCGTGAGGGCGAGACCTTCGTAGTTCGGCAACGTGAAGTCTGGACGAACGTCCACCTCGATAGTGACCACGAGGTCCCCGCTGAAGTCCTTTACGTCTGGCAGGCTCGTCACATCGGCCTCTGGGCGACCGAGCACTCGAATCTTCTCGTCGGTGACCGCTTGGCGGTAGAACTTGTCGAGGCCGTCGTTGACGGCGTGGTTGAGCACCTCGGCGCGTCCGACGCGCTGATCGATCAGCTGCGGCGGCACCTTGCCCTTGCGGAAGCCGGGAATGTTCACTTGCGAGCCGATGTGCTCGTAGGCGTGGGCGATGCTCGGCTTGAGCTCTTCTGGGGTTACAGAAATGCTGAGCTTGACGCGGGTCGGGCTCAACTTCTCAACGGTGGTCTTCACGCTGCATTTCTCCTGATGGTTATCGTGCTGTGATCGTTTGTGCCAGATCGTATTGTCGGGGCGACAGGATTCGAACCTGCGGCCTCTCGGTCCCAAACCGAGCGCTCTACCAAGCTGAGCTACGCCCCGGGCGTTGGAGCTATGAGAATCGCGCCACCGATTCCGCGACGCAAGCGCCGGAAGAGCGAAGCCCTTCCGGAAATGTGCCTCGATTATCCTACCCCTGAGCGAGCACGATGATCTTGTCGCCCGCCGAGAAGCTACGCACCTTGGTCTTCAGTGGGTTCACAGTCACGCCGTAGCGCTGGTCGCTCTTGTATGCGTTCGCGGCAATCCGGAAACCCAGCGCGGTCTCACCGCGATGTCGCGCCGCCTCAAGCACGGTGTAAAAGCTGACGTCAACACCCAGCGCAACGTACTCCTCGACCGGCACGAGGTACACCTCGGACCCGGTGCTCGAGAACAGATCCTTGAAGACGTGCGTCAGTTGCTTGTTCTCCGATACCTGCGACAGCATGAGGCTGATGAGCTTGTCGCTGACAATGAAGTCGTCGGCGTTGGTCACCTCCGCTAATTCGCGGTTGCGGTCATCCAGCATCTCACTGACGATGTTCAGGTCAACGCCCGTGCGCACCTCCATGTCACGAAGCTGCAGCAAGGTGATGAGCGTCTTGCTATCGGCGCGCTGCGTATCGAGGGCCTCCTTGTAGGCGAGCACAATGATGTGGTCGTAGCTGGCCACCTTCAGTCCGTCCAACACCGCTCGGTTCGTGGAGTCACCAGGCGTGAACTCGATCGCGAGGTTCTTGTACTTCTGGAAGTCAGGCGCTGCGACATCTGCGAGCACTGTCACCTTCGAGCCAGCGGCAACGTATTCGTTCAATTCCTCCAGCATGCGCGGGAGCCCAGCGTTGTATCCGAGCACCAGGGTGCGTTCAGGCGCAGAGCTGGCTGCCTTCGATGTGCTGACGGCCGCGGCATCCGGGATGCCAGGTATTGCCAAGCGGATGGCACTGTCGTCTTCGGCGATGACGATGAGCTTGTCCCCCGACTCGTAGATCGTGTCGGCTGGCGGGTTGAGCTGCACAACGGCAGCCTTGACCACACCCATGACCGTGCTGTCAGAGAACGCGAGCTGGGCATCGAAGTAGCTCTTGCCGTACAGCGCCGGCTGCTCGGTGAAGTAAAGCTCGTCACCCTCAAAGTCGAGCAACTCGGAATAGACGACACTGAGTCCGCTCTGGCGGCAGCTTTGCACCGTGATGCGACCGATGAGGTCGTCGCCGAGCACCCAGTGTGCTTCGTCACGGCCTACCAGCGTCGCTGCCTCAAGGCTCGCGGACGACTCAAGCTCGCCGACGATGTGGTACGGCTCCGCTTTGCGGCGGGGGTTATTGGTGAGCGCCAGGGCTGTTTTGATCACGTCAGCGTCGGGGTCGGAGCTGCCGTCCGCTGCCAGCAGAATGATGCTGCGCGCGGTCGCCGGGTTCGCGATCTCGAGGTCGGTCAGGTTCATCGGGTCCCCGCTGCGGCAGATGATCTTCGTTTTGCCGAACTTGCCGACCTGAGCACGGAGCTCGTCTTCCATCTCGACCTTGTCC
>CAZCOC010000061.1:0-299 GCA_964500075.1 uncultured Salinibacterium sp. | reverse complement strand
GGCCGGCGTCGAGACGCATTGGCAATGCAGATCTGGCTGACGATCGCAAACACCTTCGAGTTCCAGCCGAGGATGACGGTGTGGTCCTTTTCGAGCACCTTCGATCGGCCCTTGCGAAGCTCCTCCACCTTCGAGTCAAACGCGCCAGAGATGATGCCAATCAGACTCGCGACGATGATCAGACCACCGATCGTGATGATCAACATGAAGACTCGGAAGCCCCAGCCAGCATCGCCACCCATGGTTCCAGGGTCAAGGGTGCGCATGCGGTTGCCCCAGAGCATGTCACCGAAGCTGCG
>CAZCOC010000060.1:6194-7687 GCA_964500075.1 uncultured Salinibacterium sp. | reverse complement strand
CGTCTGGGCTATCGCGCCGGAAGGGCACGCTGGCCCTCCCCGAACGAATCACGAAGCCCCGGGCCATCGGCCCGGGGCTTCGTCGTGCGGTCGAGCGGTGGCTCAGTTGCGGTTGCCGAAGATGCGCAGCAGGAACAGGAAGATGTTGATGAAGTCGAGGTACAGGTGCAGGGCACCCAGGACCGCCGCCTTCTCCATCGAGCCGGTGTAGACGGCAAGGTCGCCGTTCTGGATGCGCTGGACGTCGTACGCGGTCAGGGCGGTGAAGATGCCGACGCCGATGATCGAGATGATGAACGTCAGCGGACCGCTCGCAAAGAAGATGTTCAGGACGCTGGCCACGATGAGGCCGATGACGCCCATGAACAGGATCCCACCGAACTTGGCCAGGGAACGCTTGGTCACGTGGCCGTAGATGGCCGCTGCGCCGAACATCGCCGAGGCGGACAAGAAGGCCGTGACCACCGAGGCGTCGGTGTAGAGCGAGACGATGAGCCCGATCGAGAGACCGAGTGACGCGGCGTAGACGAAGAACAGGCCGAGCGCCAGCGAGGCGCTGAACTTACGAATGCCGAACTGGATGCCGAGCGCCAGGGCGACCTGACCGATGATCAGGAACAGCCAGATGTCCGCCGCGAAGTCGAGCAACTGGGTGCTGCCCTGGACGACGTAGGCAACGCCGGCCGTGACCAGCAAGCCCAGGAACATCCACGTGAAGGACTGGGTCAGGAACGCCATGGCCAGGCGGGCATCGGGCTTGACCCCGAGCTCGGACGGCAGGCCCGGTCGGTCGGCGGCGCCGGTGTTGCCACCATCGGCGTCGCGAGCCCCGGGCATCGGGGTCGCGTACGGGTTGGTGCGTGGATCGCTCATCGGGGTGGTCTCCTTACCACATGAGGCCCGCGTCACGCGGGTCCCAACGTTCGGCCAGCAACGTGACCTTGACTTCATGCTCGACGACCGATTCCGCCTGCTCCTTGACCTGGGCGATCATCGACCCGGCATAGGGACAGAAGGGAGTGGTCAGGATCATCTTGACCTCGGTCGAGTCCGGGCCCAGCAGGATCTGCTTGATGAGCGCGAGCTCAACGACGTTCATGCCGATCTCGGGGTCCACGACGGCGCGCAGGGCGTCGAGGATGGCGAGTTCGGTGGCGCGCCGTTCCGCGTCGAAGGCAGGTGCCTCGGCCGGTGCGGCGGGTTCAGTAGCCGTGACTTCGGTGGTGGTATCGGTCATGGACGATCGGTTCTCCAGGAGGGGGCTGACCAAAAGCGTATCACCCAAAGGAAACGGGGCAGTCGCGGGCTATGGGGGGTCCCTCTCGCGGCGGAGGTTGCGGGCCCTCACGCCCGGCGTCACGTTCCCTCCACGAGGCGTTCATCCCGATCGTGCTCCTCAGGGGAGCGGCGCTCCTCAGGGGAGCGGCGCTCCTACCAAGAGCGCTTTGGTCACGAGTCCCTCGTGGAGGGATCCCCAGCCTGCACTCCGGCTC
>CAZCOC010000060.1:0-6094 GCA_964500075.1 uncultured Salinibacterium sp. | reverse complement strand
GAGGCGTTCATCCCGATCTCGCTCCTCAGGGGAGCATCGCTCCTCAGGGGAGCGCTTTGGTCACGAGTCCCTCGTGGAGGGATCCCCAGCCTGCACTCCGGCTCGATCTGGCGCAGACGCCACGAGGCGTTCATCCCGATCTCGCTCCTCAGGGGAGCATCGCTCCTCAGGGGAGCGCGACGGCCACGGGTGAGCGGCACGAGTGAGCGGCACGGGTGAGCGGCAGCGGCCGCCGGGGGTGAGCGGCCGACTGGGGGTTAGGGCTCGCCACGAAATAAGCCCGCTCACTCCTGCGGGAGCATGAGCCTCGGCAGCAGCGAGTAGTTCCACTCGCCGTGGAAGGCGTCAGCCTCGAGGTAGAGGGTCTTCATGTCGGCGTCGGACACGCTCACGCCCTTCGGATACGAGTTCGTGTCGATGGCGCTCTTGACCCGCAGCCCGGTGCGGGTCGTGGTCGCCGCGATGAGCTTGACGATCGCCTCGTGGCTGATGAGCGGCTTGCCCCGCCAGTTCATGGTGATGGCCGAGAAGAGCCGGTGCTCGATCTTGTTCCACTTGGAGGTCCCGGGCGGGAAGTGGCAGACCGCGATCTCGAGGCCCGTCTCGTCGGCGAGCTTCTGGAGCTCCCACTTCCAGAGCCGGAGCCGATAGCCGTTGCTGCCTCCGGCGTCGGCGGTGACGAGCAGCCGGGTGGCCTCGGGATAGCGGACCCTGCCCATCGTCATCCACCAGCGCCGGATCGTCTCGACCGCGAAGGCCGCCGTGTCGTGGTCGGTCCCGACGCTGACCCAGGCCGCGTTCTCGGCGAGGTCATACACCCCATAGGGGGCAGCCCGGCCGAGTTCGGGGATCACGAAGTCGTGCATCAGCACGCGCTCCGGGTCACCCGTCGGGCGCAGTTCCCGGCCGCCGTTGCGGAACGGCCCCACGAGTTCCTTCTTCTTGGTATCGACGCTGATCACGGGCTCGCCCAGGGAAAGAGCGAGCTGGACCGCTCCGTTGAGGTGGCTGAACTGCGCGTCGCGGTCGGGGTGGCCGGTGCCTTCGAGCGTCTTGCGGTTGGCCTGGAGGCTGTAGCCGAGGTCGTGGAGCAGCTCCGACACCGTCTGGTGGCTGACCCGGTGACCACCCCGGACGAGCTCGGCGGCGAGGTTGCGCACGCTCCTGGTCGTCCAGCGCAGCGGGGACTCGGGGTCGCCCCGGGTGCCGGGCTCGATGAGCGCCTCGAGATCGGCGCGCAGGGTGGGGTCGCGCTGCTCGATGGGTGGCCGCCCGGCACCGGGCCTGCGGATGCGACCCCGGGCTACGGTCTCCCCGGCGCGGACATCGGCGAGACCGCGCGCCACCGTCGTGCGCGCGAGCCCGGTCGCCCGGGCGACGGCGGCCACCCCACCCCGTCCGATGGCCAGCGCCTCGGCTCCTGCGGTCAGGCGCCGGGCCCGCTCATCGAGCAGCGGAGATACGGCCTGGTAGCGGGCTGCGATGGCCGTTTCGTCGATCACCCATCCATGATACCATAGCGCTAATTACCTGACAAGCCCTAACCGTCCGCCAAACCCGGGCAACTCCACTTAGACCTTGGCAGGCAGCTCGGTCGGCGTGGACGGCGCTTTACTGTTCCGCGGCATCGTCACAAGCAGCAGCACGATGAACACCACGGGCATGAAAACCGAGAGGGGGACTTGGGCGACCGTCAGCGCGCCGGTTCCGATGTAGAACAGGGTGGCGAACCAGTCAATAGCCTGCACGCCGACCATGGTGATGATCCAGGCACGGTACTTGAGTGGATCACGGATAGCAAGGATCATGCCCACCGCGTAGCCCAACGATCGGGCAGCGAATGTGGCGAATACCCAATAGGACCACTGCGGTGTCTCCGGGAGGCCGAGTGACACGGCGAGTGTGGCGGGGAAGAACAGGTAGAGCAGCCCGGCCACAATCTGGGGGATCGCGATGAAGACGAGGGTAATGCGAAGGATGAGGGTTTTCACGGGTTTCCTTTGTGTCTTGACGGCTTCAATCTGAGGCCTCGGCCAGCATGGCATACGTGACGCAAATCAGTTTTGAAATAGTCCCGTCCCTGCGATTGGATGCTCCCGGGTTGTCAAGCGGCTTTGGGTGAGCCGACTTGGCCGGGCGCCTCGTGTGCTTTCTGCTCGAGTTCGATGTCGCCGCGGGTACCGATTTCGAGTCGGCCCACTCGTTGGTAAGAGGCCCCGAGGGTTGCGGCGAGAGTCGTGATGGGATCTCGAGTTCTTGACGTCGCCGACGCAGCAGCGTTCGCGCTGGCGTCTCGGGAAGCGGGAGGGTCAGCGCACGGAAGATCTCGTTTGCGATGCGTCGTTTCAGGCATCGGACGCTGTCTCGGTCGGAGAGGCCCTTGGCACGACGGTGCGCGAGGTAGGCTGCGGTGCGGGGATCGGGGCGGCTGCACAGAGTGCAGCAACCGCTGCCGAGGAGGGCGTGGATCTGGTTCATCGCCTGCGATCGGATCCGGCTTGGCTTTGAGTGTCGGCGCTCTTTCCACTGACGGAATATCTCCTTGGGTCGTCTTCGGCCCGATCACAGTGATATTGCTCCGTCCGATCTCCGCTCTCAACGGGCAAGATCGCCCACGAAAACTACGACAAGGTGATGACCCGCGGCCGCCAAATTTTACGGATATATCGCCACTCTCAGTTGTTCACAATTGTGCCAACAGATCTTTCCCACACTGACGTTGTCGAGAAGGTTCGCGCCGGAATCGGCTCGATCTCGAGCGGTTGATCGTGCGGTGCCTAGGCACCACGGTGTGTCCGGATTGGCGCTGCTGGGCCGATGCGGGCGAGCTGGCGCTTCGGCTTGCCGCACTACAGTAAACGGGTGAGCAAGACCGGATTCGACCTCTTTACCGACCGTGCCGTCGTCGCGATGCGCGTGAACGGCGAACTCAGAGACCTCGCGGTATCGGTAGAAGAGACCGACACCGTCGAACCCGTGACCATCGAGTCTCCCGATGGCCTCAGCATCCTCCGGCATTCGGCTGCCCACGTCATGGCGCAGGCCGTTCAATCGATCAATCCGGATGCCAAGCTCGGCATCGGCCCGCCCGTCACCGACGGCTTCTACTACGACTTCGATGTCGCCGAGCCGTTCCAGCCCGAAGACCTGAAGGCCATCGAGAAGGCCATGGATCGCATCATCCGGCAAGGCCAGCGCTTTGCCCGTCGAGTCGTAACCGAGCCTGAGGCGCGCGCCGAGCTCTCGAATGAGCCGTACAAGCTCGAACTCATCGGGCTCAAAGGTCATGCAGCAGAAGGACGGGACGGCGAGAGCGTCGAAGTCGGCGGCGCCGAACTGACGATCTACGACAACGTCGACGGCGCGACGGGGGAGGTGTTCTGGAAGGACCTGTGCCGTGGTCCACACCTCCCAAACACCCGCATGATCGGAAACGGTTGGAAGCTTCAACGTAACGCCGCGGCATACTGGCGCGGGTCAGAGAAGAACAAGCAACTCCAGCGCATCTACGGCACCGCCTGGGCGAACAAAGACGACATGCGCGCGTTCCTTGAGCGGCTCGAAGAGGCCGCAAAGCGTGACCATCGCAAACTTGGTGCCGAGCTTGATCTCTTCTCGTTCCCCGAGGAGATCGGCTCAGGGCTCGCGGTTTTCCACCCCAAGGGCGGCATCATTCGGCGCGAGATGGAGAACTACTCCCGCAAACGGCATGAAGAGGAAGGCTACGACTTCGTCTACACGCCGCACATTACGAAGTCGAATCTGTTTGAGACATCCGGCCACCTCGGTTGGTACGCCGAGGGAATGTTTCCGCCAATGCACTTGGACGAGGCGAGAAACGAAGAGGGGCAGATCACGCGCCAGGGCGCTGACTACTACCTCAAGCCGATGAACTGTCCGTTTCACATTTTGGTCTACCGGTCGAGCGCGCGTTCGTACCGGGATCTGCCGCTGCGAATGTTCGAGTTCGGCACCGTCTATCGCAATGAGAAGTCCGGCGTCATCCATGGTCTGACCCGGGTTCGCGGCTTGACGATGGATGATGCGCATATCTTCACGACGAAGGAACGGATGAAGGATGAGCTGACGAGCACGCTTAACTTCGTGCTCTCGCTCTTGCGCGACTACGGACTGACTGACTTCTACCTCGAACTCTCAACGAAAGACCCAGAGAAGTATGTCGGCGATGACGCCATGTGGGAGGAAGCGACGTTGACACTTCGAGAAGTCGCCACCGAGTCTGGCCTTGAGCTCGTGCCAGATCCCGGGGGTGCTGCGTTTTACGGACCGAAGATCTCGGTTCAGGCACGAGACGCGATCGGGAGGACGTGGCAGATGTCCACTGTGCAGCTTGATTTTAACCTCCCGGAGCGCTTCGAGCTCGAGTACACGGCCGCGGATGGCTCGCGTCAACGGCCCGTGATGATCCACCGAGCGCTATTCGGTTCGATCGAACGGTTTTTCGGAGTGCTCACCGAGCATTACGCCGGCGCCTTCCCGGTGTGGTTGGCGCCAGTGCAGGTCGTTGCGATCCCGGTGGCCGAGGCTTACAACGAATATCTGGCCGATGTGGTTGCGCAATTGCGGCGTGCGGGAGTTCGAGCAGAGATCGACGAATCGGACGAGCGTATGCAAAAGAAGATCCGCACTCACACGCTCCAGAAGGTTCCGTACCAACTGATCGCAGGTGAGCAGGATGCCGCGAACGAGTCGGTGAGCTTTCGGTTCCGCGACGGCACTCAAGAGAACAACGTTGCCGTGGCCGAGGCAATTGCCAGAATCGTGACGGCGATCGACGACCGATTGCAGGTGTGACCGTGCGCGACTACGACGGCACGGAGCTTGCACACGGCGAGTCCGCTGCCGACTTCGCGGCAGTACCAGACGCGTTCCAGCGATTGTGGACGCCGTACCGCCTTGCCTACGTCACTCAGGCAACGCGCGAAGCCACCGCCGGGGATGCTCGGACCGAGGAGACCGAGAGTGCCGAGTGTCCGTTCTGTGTCGCGCCGGGACTGCGTGACGAGCAAGCGCTCATCGTCGCTAGGGGCACCCATGCCTACGTGCTGCTGAATCTCTATCCATACAACAGCGGGCATCTGCTCGTGTGCCCGTACCGGCATGTTGCAGAGTATGACGAGGCCACGAGCGACGAGACGGCTGAGATCGCGAGCCTGACCCAGCGAGCGATGGTGGTACTTCGGGCGACCGCATCGGTTCACGGCTTCAACATCGGCATGAATCAGGGCAAAGTCGCGGGCGCGGGAATCGCGGGCCACTTGCATCAGCACCTTGTTCCTCGGTGGCAGTTTGACTCGAACTTCTTCCCCATCATCGCGCAGACGAAAGCCCTGCCGCGGCTGCTTGGCGAGGTGCGCGCGGAGATCGCGGATGGATGGCCGGGGTAGAATTGAGCCCATGAGTACCTCCGCCAGCACCGCCAACGACAGCACCGCCAACGACAGCACAGAGCGCACCCACAACGCCGACATCCCCGAACTCGGCTCGAGCCGTGTCAAGCGCGGACTCGCAGAGATGCTCAAGGGTGGCGTCATCATGGACGTCGTGAACGCCGAGCAGGCCAGGATCGCTGAGGATGCCGGGGCTGTCGCGGTCATGGCCCTTGAGCGCGTGCCGGCAGACATCCGCTCGCAGGGTGGGGTTGCCCGCATGAGCGATCCCGATCTGATTGACGGCATCATCAACGCGGTCTCGATCCCGGTGATGGCGAAGGCCAGAATCGGGCATTTCGTTGAGGCGCAGGTACTCGAAGCCCTCAAGGTTGACTATATCGACGAGTCTGAGGTGTTGAGTCCTGCCGACTACGTCAACCACATCGACAAGTGGAACTTCTCCGTCCCGTTCGTGTGTGGTGCAACCAACCTGGGCGAGGCACTTCGACGTATCAATGAAGGTGCAGCGATGATTCGCTCGAAGGGCGAAGCTGGCACCGGCGACGTCTCTGAGGCGACCAAGCACATCCGCACAATTCTTGGCGAAATCCGCGCGCTCTCCGCGAAAACACCAGACGAATGGTACGTCGCGGCCAAAGAGCTGCAAGCGCCGTACGCGCTCGTGCGTGAGGTCGCGCTCA
>CAZCOC010000059.1:0-7821 GCA_964500075.1 uncultured Salinibacterium sp. | reverse complement strand
AGCACGGCGCAGACGTCGTTGATGTCGGCGGCGAGTCGACGCGGCCCGGCGCTGAGCGAGTGTCGGCCGAGGAGGAACAGCGCCGCGTGATCCCTGTGATCCGTGCGCTCGCCGCGCAACAGATCGCGGTCAGCATCGACACGATGAACGCGTCGACCGCGCGCGCAGCAGTCGACGCCGGTGCGCGCATCGTCAACGACGTTTCCGGCGGCCTCGCCGACCCACGGATGTACTCGGTCGTCGCTGACGCTGATGTCGACTACATCGCGATGCACTGGCGCGGACACAGTCGCACCATGAACGCGCTGGCCGACTACGCCGATGTTGTCACGGAGGTGCGGGCCGAACTTGCCGAGCGCCTTGATGCGATGGATACCGCTGGCCTCGATCCGGATCGCGTGATTCTCGATCCCGGCCTCGGCTTCGCCAAAACCGCCGAGCACAATTGGAGCCTGCTCGCTCGGCTTGACGAGCTTGCCGGGCTCGGCCGACCGCTGCTGGTTGGCACGTCGCGGAAGCGATTCCTCGGTGAGTTGCTGCCGGCTGAAGCCGCAACAGAGCTTCGCGACGCGGCAACCGCCGCCACGAGCGTGCTCGCCGCCTCGGCTGGCGCCTGGGGCGTTCGAGTGCATGACGTCGCATCCACCACTCTCGCGCTTGCTGTCTGGAGCGCGTGGCAGAACGGAAGATCCGCATGAACCCTCTCGACCAGATCACGCTCACCGGGCTTCGGGCGAACGCGTTTCACGGCGTGTTTGACGAAGAGCGACGCAGCGGTCAGCTCTTCATCGTTGACGTGACCGTGTCGCTCGATTTCTCCAAGGCGGCCGCGAGTGACGACCTGGGGTTGACGATTCACTATGGTGAGCTCGCCGAGGAGGTCATCGCGGCGGTCGAGAGCGACCCGGTCGATCTCATCGAAACGGTTGCCGAGCGCGTTGCCGCTGTCGTGCTGGCCCACCCCGCAGCGCAACTGGTCACCGTGACACTGCATAAACCGGAAGCCCCGATCGCGGTTCCGTTCGATGATGTCTCGGTGACTATCACCCGCGGCAAGTCACCGTCGGTTGCTACCGCTGGCTTCGCCATCGACGCTGGCGCCGGCTTGTGACGTCGCCAGTGGGCGAGCCCCCGGACTCGCCGACCGAACGCACGGCGGTGCTCTCGATCGGCAGTAACCTCGGTGACCGCGAGGCGATTCTCCGCGAGGCAGTTCTCGCCATCGCCGCGATTGACGGGGTCGAGGTCATCGCGGCATCCAGCATTGTTGAAACGGCCGCGGTCAAGCCGCACGGCGTTGATGCCACGGCCCCCAGCTATCTCAACGCCGCGGTGATGCTGCGCACGCGACTCGACGCCCGTGCACTGCTGAGTGCACTACAACGCATCGAGCTTGAGCACGGACGCGTGCGGGACGAGCGTTGGGGCGACCGCACTCTCGATGTTGACATCGTGACAATGGCGGATGAGGTCATTGACGAACCGGGGCTGACGGTGCCGCACCCTCGCGCGGTCGAGCGGGTGTTCGTGCTGGCTCCCTGGCTCGAACTCGATTCGGATGCCACGCTTGCCGGTTTCGGCCCGGTCAGCGATCTCCTCGCGCAGCTCGACGAACCGTACCGCCTGTACCGGGCGGAGCCGCTCCTGTGACCCGCACTCGCCCGCTGCATCTGGCGCTCCTGGGTGTACTCGGTTGTGCAGTGGCGTGGTTCGCACAGACCGTGCTCGTGTCGATGGGTCGTGCGGTCGTAGTTCCGCCAGTGACCTTGGCGATCGCGCTCGTTGCGATCGGCGTCATCATCGTCTTCATGGCACTACCGGTGCGCCGAGTGGCCCGTCGGGTTGCCGGCGCCAGCATCGATCCGTTCTACGCGACGCGCGTCGTTATGCTCGCCAAGGCGTCGAGTCTTGGCGGGGCGCTCCTCGGTGGTGCAGGGCTCGGAATTGCGGCGTACCTCCTCACCCGTTCTGTTGTGCCTGACCTAGGCTCCATCACGACGGCAATCGCGGCGGCGGTCGGTGCACTTGTGCTGTTGATCGCAGGTCTTGTGGCAGAGCATATGTGCACCCTGCCTCCAGACGACGACGAACCGCCATCGCGCGCGCCCCAGACTCAAGGAATCCAGTGACAACGAACACAGAATCCGATGACCAGCAGGCCGAAGCTGTCGCCGTGACCCCCGGGGCGACCCCCGGCTGGCAGCACGTCTCCGGTAAGTACATCGCCGTCGACCTGGTCGGCTGGCTCATTTCCGCGGTCATCATGGTCGGCCTTACCTCGCTCGTGCCATTCCTGACCGGGTTGACCCCGCTCTGGGCACTACCTGCAATCCTCGCGGTCGTGTTTCTCGTCAACATCCTCTTCACTCCGCGCCGGGTTCGCGCAATCGCCTACCAGCTTCGCGACGACGACCTCCTCTTTCGCCGCGGCCTCATGTTCGAGCGGATCGTCGCGGTGCCATACGGGCGCATGCAGCTCGTTGACATTAATCGCGGGCCGCTCGACCGCGCGCTCGGCTTGAGCGAACTGAAGTTCGTGACCGCCGCTGCCGCGACGGGCGTTGTCATCCCGGGGCTGCCGGCCGCCGTTGCCGAGGAGCTTCGCGACGCCCTAGTCGAGCTCGCAGAAAGCCGCAGGGCCGGATTGTGACGACACCGGTCGCACGTTCGAACGGCGTTCGGCTGGCAGACGGACAGTGGCACCGCCTTCACCCGGCGACACCGTTGTTGCGCGGTGGCATCGCGTTCGTAGCGATTCTCGGTGTCATCATCGTCAACTTCAGGGATGTCGCGATCGAAGTATTCTTTCGCGGTCCGGTGAATGGCGGCGGTAGTGGCGGTCGCCCAGACCCGTTGACGTTTGTGCTCGAGAACGGACTCATCGGTGTTGTGATTCTCGCAATCATGGGTGTGCTCTTGCTCTGTATTGCCGGGTTCTACGTTTCGTGGCGTATGCACACCTTTCGCATCACGGATGAGCTCGTTGAGGTTCGCAGTGGTGTGCTCTTCCGCACCAATCGGCGCGGTCGGCTCGATCGCATCCAAGGCATCAATATCGTTCGCCCGTTCCTAGCCAGGCTCTTCGGCGCTGCAAAGCTCGAAGTCAACGTTGCTGGCCAAGATGCGAACGTGCAGTTGGCCTATCTTGGGTCTGGGGCGGCTGATGAACTGCGGCGCGAGATTCTGCTCCTTGCGTCTGGCACGCGCGAGCAGCGCGCAGGTTCTGCTGACGCTGGGCTCGCCGGGCATCTGGCTGGCAGTGCAACGACCGGCGCGGCCGGCCTCATCGAACGCCGAGTCGGCGAGTTCACCGCGCCAGAGCTCGATGCGAACGCCATCGAGCCGACCTCGGTCGTTCGAATCAATCTGGGGCGGCTCGCCGGATCGCTGGTGCTGAGCGGATTCACCGTCTGGACCATCATCGGCGCAGTCCTAGCGGGCATCTTCATCGCTCGCACCGGCGAGTTCTTCGTGCTGATCGGAATCATTCCAGCCCTCATCGGTGTCACTGGCTTCTATGTCTCGCGCTTCACTCGATCGATCCGCTACAGCATCGCCGCGACTCCCGACGGCATTCGAGTTGGGTTCGGACTTCTGTCGACGAGCAACGAGACGTTGCCCCCCGGCCGCATTCACGCGATTCAGGTGAGCCAGCCGCTGCTCTGGCGGCCAGCGGGTTGGTGGCACATTCAGCTCAATCGCGCGTCGAACTCCTGGACCAATGGCGCATCCGGTCAAGCGAACACCACGATTCTGCCGGTCGGTAACCTCGACGACGTTCGAAAGGTGCTTGAGCTCATGCTGCCAGGCGCTATCGACGAGGATGCCGCGGCGCTCCTCGAGCGCGGGCTCGTGTCGCGCGGCGGCGACGATGGCTTTCACAACTCACCGCGTCGGGCGGCAATTCTGCGGTGGTTTTCGTGGCGTCGCAATGGGTTTGCGGTGAATCCGGGCTTCGTGCTGTTTCGGCACGGCGCGATCTACCGTGAGCTCGTGATCGTTCCGCACGCTCGGGCGCAGAGTATCGCGCTCTCGCGCGGGCCGATCTACCGATGGCTGCGTGTCTCACACCTTCGGGTGCACACGGTTGCCGGGCCGGTCAGCGCCGAACTCGGCGCGATCGATGAAGGTGACGCTCTCGAACTCTTCGGTGAACTGGCCTCTCGAGCGGTGACCGCTGCCAACAGCGACACCACTCACCGGTGGCGGGCATCGTGAGCGCCACCGGGCGACTCGGTATCGGCATTATTGGTGCAGGCAAGGTCGGACCAGTGCTTGGTGCGGCCCTTGCTGGCGCTGGCCACGCAATCATCGGCGTCGCTACCGTTTCGGAGCAGAACCGCGAACGCGTCAAAGCGATGCTCAACGATGTCGCGATACTCGAGATCCCAGACTTGATCGAACGGAGCGAGCTAGTGATTCTGGCGGTCCCAGAACGTGAGCTGTCAACGCTCGTTGCAGGGCTCGCCGCAACCGGCGCGTGGCGGCCGGGACAGCTGGTCATGCACACCGCGCCCGGCCTGGGATACAGCGTGCTCGCCGCGGCAACGGCGGCCGGCGCGATACCGCTCGCGGTGCATCCGGCAATGGTGTTCACCGGTACGAGCGTCGACCTCGTGCGCTTGCGCGAGAGCTATTGTGCCGTCACGGCGCCCACTGCTGTGCTGCCGATCGGTCAGGCCCTCGTGGTGGAGATGGGGGCGGAGCCCGTCATCATTGACGAAGCGGATCGCGCTCAGTACGCCGAGGCGGTGTCAACAGCGACGAGCTTCTCGGCCGCAATAGTGCGTCAGGCGGTAGCGTTGCTTGCGGAGATTAACGTCGAGTCGCCGTCACACGTGCTCGCTCCACTTGTGCGATCATCGGTCGAGTCAGCACTCGCAGTCGAGCAGTAGGGGGCCAGCGTGTCCATCACTGTCGCTGAGACAGCGGCCGAACTTCGTGTCGCTCTCGGCGTTAAACGGGTTGCCCTCGTGCCCACGATGGGCGCCCTGCACCCCGGTCACATTGCGCTCGTCGAGCGTGCAACCAAACTTGTCGAGCAGGGCGTTGTCGACACCGTTGTCGTGTCGATTTTCGTTAATCCGTTGCAGTTCGCTCGCGGCGACGATCTCGACACTTACCCGAGAACGCTCGAGAGCGATCTCGCTACCTTGGGTTTGACCGGTGTTGAGTTCGTCTTCGCGCCGACGGCTGGCGAGATGTACCCGAACGGCGTACTCGAGACGAGAGTGACAGCCGGTGCCGTCGGTGAGCTCTTCGAAGGCGCTGCTCGCAGTGGACACTTCGAAGGCGTTCTGACGGTTGTCGCCAAACTCGTCAATATCGCCCGCGCCGACGTGGTGGTGTTCGGCCAAAAAGATGCTCAACAGGTCTTTCTCGTCGAGCGCATGGTGCGGGAACTTTCGATCCCGACTGACGTGGTCGTTGTAGAAACGGTTCGCGAGCGCTCTGGGCTCGCGCTGTCGAGTCGCAACCGCTTCCTCGACGAAAAGGAGCATCTCGCCGCACGGGTGCTCTCGCTGGCTCTCGAAGCGGCGGTTTCTTCAGCCGATCGAGGGATCGATGCCGTGCTCGCTGCCGCGCAATCGGTGATCATGGGGGAGCGGCTCGTTTCGCTTGACTATCTTGCGATCGTGAACCCGGCCACCTTCCGACCAGTTGATGACGGTTATCGCGGCAACGCAAGAGTGCTCATCGCCGCAAGGGTCGGAACGATCCGGTTGATCGACAACGAGGCGATCCGCCTGGCGTGAGCTGCTGCCGCCGCCGCGAGCAACCGAGACCCTTCTCGTCGCCCCGGTACGATTGGGTCTCGTGAATGACGATATCGATGGCACCGATGCTGAGATCACCGAGCAAAAGGCCGTCCGTCTCGCAAAGCGTCAACGCCTCATCGATGATGGGCCGGGTGCCTATCCGGTCTCGGTCCCCATTACGACGACGATCCCGGCGCTCCGTGAACAGTATGCAGACCTCGAAACGGATGCCACGACCGGCGATATCGTCGGCATCGCCGGCCGCGTTGTGCATCTGCGCAACACCGGCAAACTCTGTTTCGCGAGCCTGCAATCCGGCGACGGTCAGCGCATCCAGGCCATGGTGAGTCTGGCCGAGGTCGGCGAGGATTCCCTCGAACGCTGGAAGGACCTCGTCGATCTCGGAGACCACGTCTTCGTTTCCGGCGAGGTCATCTCCAGCCGCCGCGGCGAGCTCTCGGTGCTCGCTCGCGAGTGGACGATCGCCGCCAAGGCGATTCGCCCGCTGCCGAACCTGCACACCGAACTGAGCGACGAAGCGCGCGTGCGAAGCCGCTACCTCGACCTCATTGTGCGCGAGCAGGCCAGATTCACGGTTCGTGCCAGAGCCACAGTGAACGCGAGTCTGCGCGCAACCTTTGCAGAACAGCATTACCTCGAGGTCGAGACCCCGATGCTGCAGGTCATCCATGGTGGGGCATCGGCCCGCCCGTTCGTCACCCACAGCAACGCCTTCGACACCGAGCTGTTCTTGCGAATCGCGCCGGAGCTGTTCCTCAAGCGAGCCGTGGTCGGCGGCATCGACCGAGTGTTCGAGATCAACCGAAACTTTCGCAACGAGGGTGCAGACTCCACGCACTCGCCCGAGTTCGCAATGCTGGAGGCCTATGAGGCCTATGGCGATTACAACCGCATGGCCGACCTCACGCAGCAGCTCGTTCAGAACGCCTGCCTCGCCGTTACCGGCTCACTCCAGGTCACGCTCGCTGACGGCACCGACTACGACCTCGGTGGGCAGTGGGCGCGCGTGTCGATGTACGAGTCGTTGTCTGCGGCATCCGCTCGTCAGGTCACGCCCGACACGTCGCTCGCCGAGCTCGAGCGGTTCGCGGCATCCCTCGAGATTGAGGTTGCTCAGCCGACCCACGGCAAGCTCGTTGAAGAACTGTGGGAGCACTTTGTGAAGCCGGGACTGACTCGTCCGACCTTCGTCATGGACTTTCCCGTCGATACGAGTCCGCTCGTACGTGATCACCGCTCGATCGCGGGAGTAGTTGAGAAGTGGGATCTCTACGTTCGGGGGTTCGAGTTGGCGACCGGGTACTCCGAGCTCGTTGACCCGGTGATCCAGCGCGAGCGTTTTGTCGAACAGGCCGTTCTCGCCGGCAAAGGCGACCCCGAGGCGATGCGGCTCGACGAGGAGTTCTTGCGGGCCCTCGAACACGGGATGCCGCCAACCGGAGGCATCGGCCTCGGCATCGACCGGCTACTCATGTCGATCACGGGCCTCGGTATTCGCGAGACGATTTTGTTTCCGCTCGTGAAGTAAGCACCGCGGCATCCGACCTAGAATGCTGACATGAGCGATCTCAAACTGCCCGGCGAAGAGAAGAAGAACGGTGAAATCTCGCAGCGACGCATCGTGATCTGGGTGATCGTCGGCGGCGTTGGCGCGTACCTCTTACTCTCTGGCGTCATTGGGATTATCGCCACGAGCCAGTAGTGGATCGCCGCACCTCGCGGTTCATCATGGGATTCGCCCTTGCTGGGATGATCCTGATCGCCGCCGTCGCGTTGATCGTTGGCAGTTAAGCTGGCATCGTGCCGCAAGAATTCTGGTCGAACGCGATCTTCTCAGTCACCCCGACGATTCTCATTGGACTGGTGTTCTGGTTCGTGCTGAGATCGATCATTCGCGCCGACCGCAGCGAGCGGGGTGCCTACGCCAAGATCGAGGTCGAGGAGCGCGCTCGCCGAGGCATGGACTCACGCGAGAGCAACGTGAGCGGCGAACCCAGCCGCGAGCCGTGAGTTGGCGCCGACGTCAGCCGAGGCTCTGCAG
>CAZCOC010000058.1:0-7982 GCA_964500075.1 uncultured Salinibacterium sp. | reverse complement strand
GCGGCGCGCCGATCCAGAAGATTCGGAACCCGATCCCGAGTGCCGCGCCGCCCCACACCAGCCACAGCAGCAGCGTGGCCTTTTCTGGTGCCAGGCACAGCACGGTGATCGGGGTGTACGAACCGGCGATCAGCAAGAAGATGTTTGAGTGGTCGAAACGCTTCAGGAGCACTCGAGCGCGCTCACTCCAGTTGAAGCGGTGGTAGAGCGCAGAGATGCCAAACAGCAAGAGTGAGGATGCCACGAAGATCGCCGAGCTGATCTTGGCAGCCGCGCCATCGGCGAGCACGATGAGCACGGCCCCGAGCACGATCGCCACAGGGAAGGTCGCCGCGTGAATCCAGCCACGCCAGGTCGGCTTCGGGTCCAGCTTCGCATATGAGATTGACTCATCAAGAAGTGGGAGGCCTGGCAACTCAGGCTCGGAGCCCTCCGTCGCACCGGGAGACGCGGCTTCCGTTCGCATATCTGAGGTTGACCTGCTCATAACTCAACTGTACGGCTGCTGCGAGGCTGAACCCTGTGAGCGACGTGGGCTAGCGTAGGCGTGTGAACGAGCGCGGGATCCCTCTCGGCCGCGGTCTTCTTTACGGGCTGTACCAGAACCGACTGCGACGGTTTCTTGCTACTCATCCCCTGCCGAAGCACGTAGCGATGATCATCGACGGCAACCGTCGGTGGGCGAAACTGCGCGAACTTGACACTGCGGCCCACGGACATCGAGCGGGTGCCGCGAAGTACCGAGAGTTTCTTCAATGGTGCGACGATCTCGGAATCTCGGTGGCGACCCTGTACTTGCTTTCCACTGACAATCTTTCCGGCCGAGCGCCAGAAGAACTCGACGGCCTGTTCGAGATCATCGGCGACCTCGCGGAGGACCTGTCGCAGTTTCGCGACTGGCGCATCCAGCATGTTGGTTCGACCGAAGCGCTGCCAGCAGCCCTAGTCACTCGACTCGCAGAGGCCGAACTGCGTGGCAAGGGCAAGACCGGACTTCACGTCAACCTTGCGATCGGGTATGGCGGTCGGCGGGAGATTGCGGACGCCATGCGAAGTATCGTCCAATCGCACGAGAGTGATGGCGGAACCCTCGACGCCCTCGCCGAGATCTTGACCCCGGAACTCATCGGCGAGCACCTCTATACGGGAGGTCAGCCAGACCCTGATCTGGTCATCCGCACTTCGGGGGAGCAGCGCATCAGCGACTTTATGCTCTGGCAGAGCGCACACAGCGAGCTGTATTTCGTCGAAGCGCTCGGGCCCGATTTGCGCGAAGTCGATTTTCTTCGAGCCCTGCGCGACTTCTCTCGCCGACAGCGGAGGTTTGGGCAATGACGAACTCAACAGCCGGTCGCGCTGTGCTGACGAGCATCGATGACTTCGTGGCCGGATTCAACGAAGATCCCGGATATTTCGACTTCGCTCGGGTCGGACCGATCGGCGAGGCGGTGCGCGAAGAATCAAGCGCGCTCGAGAGCCTGATTGGACGGTCTCGATTCGGCACGCTCGATATTTTCGAGAAGCAGGATGCGAGAGTGCGCGAGGCGATTGGCACGCTCACCGGGATTGCGGCAGAGCAGATTGTGTCTCAGCCGACCACAAGTCAAGGACTCATGCATACGATGTTCGGGATTACGGGTGCTGTTGCCCTCTCGAGAGCGGACTACCCGAGTCTTACTGTCAGCGTGACACGGGCTTCCGAATCGCTCGGCGTGCTCACCCCGGTATGGCTCGATACAGATGCGGGACGGGTGACTCCCGGCAACCTGAAGTCTCAGCTCAGCAAAGAGATCGTTGCTGTCGCTGTCAGTCTCGTCGACTACCGGACCGGCTACCTCGTCGACCTAGAAGGTATTCGCCAAGTGATCGGTGACCGTCTGCTCGTCGTCGATGCGACCCAAGCGATCGGGGTTGTGGATGCGCCATATGCGCTCGCCGACGTTGTGGCCGGCGGTGGCTACAAGTGGCTTCGGGCCGGTTGGGGCACCGGGTTCCTCTGCTTGAGTGAGCGAGCGCTCGAGCGCCTCACTCCCGTGTTCTCCGGACACGCCGCGACTGACGGTGACCCGGCGGGGGACGGCCCTATACCGCCACCGCTGCGGGGCGCCAAGGCCTTTGCGGTGGCCTGGTCCGATCCCGTTGCCCAAGCGCGGCTCGCCGCCGCCGTCGAAGGGATCAACGCGGTGGGGGTCGCCGCGGTTAACGCTCGGCTGGCCCAGCGCGTGAGCGCGGTGATCGACCTGGCCGACGAGGTCGGGTTGCCAGTGGCATCCGCCCGTGCCGGATCGGAGCGCGCGGGCATTGTTGTCGTCACGCCTGCACCTGATCACCTCACACTTCTGGTCGCCTCGCTTCACAATCACGGAGTGTCAGTGACGGTTCGCGACGACGCGGTGCGGATCAGCCCGCACGTTTCGACAACCGACGAGAGCCTCGCAATGCTGCGCGCTAGCTTCACCGCGTTCGCGAGTGCCGCCAACCTTTAACCTGTAGGACACCAAACGGGGCGTGTCGGTAACTCGTTGCAATCATCGAACGCCTAACGTCAGAACATTAGGTAAGGCACCTGATCGAGACGGCCACCAAAGGAGCGTCTCGCGATCTGTGACTCAACCCCACAGCGGCCGTCTTTGCAAGTTTGAACTGGGCGTCTTCTGCTCGGGGCAAACTGGATCCGGACGATGTATGCCCGGGGATGGAGTGCACGTGGCCGAGCTAGCCAACCCGAAGTCGAAGCGGAACGAGACCGGGGCGGGCGGGTCGACCAGAGCACAGCAGGAACGTACCTACGTGCTCGACACCTCAGTACTGCTGTCGGATCCGAAAGCCATCTTCCGCTTCGCCGAGCACCACGTCGTGCTGCCGGTCATCGTGATCACCGAACTCGAGTCGAAACGCAACGACCCGGAGATCGGCTACTTCGCCAGGCAGGCACTGCGCAACCTTGACGAGTTGAGAGTGCAGCACGAGCGTCTCGACTTTCCGATCAGCGTCGGCGACGGCGGATCACTTCGTGTCGAGCTCAACCACTCGAACATGTCTGTGCTTCCTTCCGGGCTTCAGCTCGGCGACAACGACTCGCGCATTCTCGCCGTCGCGCTCAACCTCGCCAACGATGGACTCGCCGTCACGGTGGTCTCGAAAGATCTCCCGCTGCGTGTCAAGGCGGCCGCGATCGGCCTCGCCGCCGAGGAGTACCGCGCCGAGCTCGCGGTCGACTCCGGCTGGACCGGGCAGGCAGAGATCGAGGTTGGCTCCGAGCAAATGGCGCAGCTCTACGATAACGAGCAGCTGCACTCACGCACCGTCGAAGACCTCCCGGTGAACACCGGCCTCATCGTGCACTCCGACCGCGGTTCAGCACTGGCGCGAGTGACTGCCCGCGGCCAGCTGCGCTTGGTGCGCGGCGACCGCGACATGTTCGGCCTGCACGGTCGCAGCGCAGAACAGCGCCTCGCGATCGATCTGCTGCTCGACCCCGAGATCGGCATCGTCTCCCTCGGCGGCCGGGCTGGAACCGGAAAGTCTGCTCTTGCGCTCTGCGCCGGGCTTGAAGCCGTGCTCGAGAAGCAGCAGCATCGCAAGATTATGGTGTTTCGTCCGCTGTACGCGGTCGGCGGTCAAGAGCTCGGCTTCTTGCCGGGGGATGCCGCGGAGAAGATGAACCCGTGGGCCCAAGCGGTCTTCGACACGCTCGGTTCGGTGGTGTCACAGAACGTGCTCGACGAAGTCCTCGAGCGCGGACTGCTCGAGGTGCTTCCTCTCACACATATTCGCGGACGCTCATTGCACGATGCCTTCGTGATCGTTGATGAGGCCCAGTCGCTCGAGCGAAATGTGCTCCTCACTGTGCTCTCGCGCATCGGTCAGAACTCGCGCGTGGTGCTCACGCACGATGTCGCCCAGCGTGACAACCTGCGTGTCGGCCGGCACGACGGTGTGGCATCGGTCATTGAGACGCTCAAGGGTCACGCACTGTTTGCGCACATTACGCTCATGCGATCGGAGCGTTCAGCGATTGCGGCCCTCGTGACCGAGATGCTGGAGTCGAACGAAGTCGTCTAGCCCCGAAAATAACATTGCGTCAACATTTCGCCAGATTTGGTGCGCCGCGGGGCTAACCGACGTACTCTCGCATTGTGTCTTGGGTTGCGGTTTCGGTAGCGGTCGCGCTGACGTGCCTCGCGTTCTGGGGGTTGGTGCACCCACGAAGCCAGTGGCGCGTGCTCCAGGCGTGGAGCGCCAGCGACAACCATCGGGCTGAACCGGGCGGCGCGTCGTACCGAACCCGGCGCATCCTCTCAGGAATCGGTCTGCTTGCAGCGGCCGTGGTACTCCTAAGCGCCGGGCTGCCGAAACTGATCCAGCCGCGGCACGAGTCGGCGCCAACCCCGATCGAGGTGATGTGGGGATTCCCCGAGCCTCGACTGCTTGACCGGGTCGTTGGATTGGGCGCGACTGCACCGGAAGGCCTAGTGGTGGCCAAGATTTTTGGCTACCAGGTCATCAGCGCGGACGGTCCACCGGTATATCTGCTGGATGTCCTGCGCTACTCGAGGCTCGGTGTAGCGGTGCCAGCGGGCTTGGTTGGCAACTACCCGGGAGACGGGTTCACCGCGGCCGGGAGCGCCGAGATTCTGATCAACGTTCTGGGACCCCTCCTGTGTATCCCACGCGAGGTCGTAATCGAAGAGACCGAGACGACCGTGCGCATCGCGGTGTATTTCGGGCTGCCGGATGCCACGGCTGGCACCGTGCCAGACCAAGCGGCAGACCCGGCCGCCGCCGCAGAGGCCGTCGCCGCCGCCGAATGCCAGCAGGATGCACCGATCAAGGAATCGTTGCTGCTGCCGCTTGAGCTCAGCGCCGAGCTAGGCGATCGCAGCGTCGAAACAGTTGCAGGGATCGCCATTCCCCGGATTCGTGAGCCCAACTGAACCGCTGGCACGCGAAAGCACGCGTCCAGCAATCAGCCCGGGCGGGTCATTCTCAACACGTCGAGCGCCACATCAAGCTGCTCAAGACTGAGCTCACTGCGCTCGACAAACCCGAGTTCGATCACCGACTCGCGAATCGTCATTCCCTGCGCAACCGAGTGCTTGGCGATCTTCGCCGCAGACTCATAGCCGACGAATTTGTTCAGCGCCGTGACGATCGATGGCGATGACTCTGCCATTGCGCGGGCGCGGTCAAGGTTCGCCTCGAGTCCGTCGATCGTCTTGTCTGCGAGCGCACGGGATGAATTGGCGAGCAGTCGTATCGACTCCAGAAGCGCGGTGCCCATCACGGGAATCGCGACGTTCAACTCGAAGTTGCCAGAAGCGCCAGCCCAAGCGATGGTGGCGTCATTGCCGATCACGCGCGCGCACACCATGAGGACCGCCTCCGGAATCACCGGGTTGACCTTGCCCGGCATGATCGAAGAACCTGGCTGCAGGTCTGGGATGTGCAGTTCAGCCAGACCGGTGTTGGGGCCTGAGCCCATCCAGCGCAGGTCGTTGCAAATTTTGGTGAGGCTAACCGCGATCACCCGCACCGCACCTGATGCTTCAACGAGCGCGTCGCGCGCCCCTTGCGCCTCGAAGTGGTCGACTGCTTCAGTGAGGGGGAGCGCCGAGTCTTCGGCGAGCACGGCAATGACGCGCTGCGGGAAGCCGGGCGGGGTGTTGATTCCCGTACCGACCGCCGTACCACCGAGGGGGACTTCAGCCACGCGGGCGATCGTGCCGCGGACGCGTTCGACTCCGAGTCGAACCTGGCGAGCGTACCCGGCGAACTCCTGTCCAAGAGTGACTGGCGTGGCATCCATGAGGTGAGTTCGGCCCGACTTCACGGCCGTCTTCCAGAGTTCAGCTTTTGCCTCGAGTGCCTCAGCGAGATGCTCAAGCGCGGGAATCAGCTCCTTCAGCAGCGCACCCGTCGCGGCCACATGCACCGAGGTCGGGAAGACGTCGTTGGAGGACTGCGAGGCGTTGACGTGATCGTTTGGGTGCACGCTCGAGCCGAGCGAACTGCTTGCCAGGCGCGCCAGTACCTCGTTCATGTTCATGTTCGACGAGGTTCCCGAGCCGGTCTGATAGGTGTCAACCGGAAACTGGTCGTGGTGCAGCCCGCCGATGATCTGCTCGGCGGCATCAACGATGGAGGCAGCAACGGCCGGATCCAGGATCGCGAGTTCCCCGTTGACGATCGCGGCCGCGCGCTTGATGCGCGCGAGTGCGACAATCTGGGCCGGCTCCAATCCGGAGCCAGAGATCGGGAAGTTCTCGACGGCGCGTTGCGTCTGGGCACCGTACAGGGCGCTCACGGGCACTCGAACCTCGCCCATCGTGTCGCGTTCGATGCGGAACTCGGTCTCGGGCTGCTGTTTTGAAGTGCTCGTCACACGGCTAGCGTAGTGCGGCAATTGACGCGGCCAGCAACTCAAACTCGTTTGTTGGTGCGGTTCCGTACAGTGCCATCGTGCTGCCGTCTAGCTCGGCGGACATCGCGAAGGCGTAGTTGCCCGGACTATCCACGGCCCGCTGGTCGTAGATCGTCCAGCGCACCTGATCGATCGTTGTCGATCCAGTCTCTACGGCATCGCGCAGCACGCTCGCAAGCCAGGTCGGATTCGCTTCGATGCCCTGGTTCATGGCGATGAACTGTTTCGCTGGTGTGAGAAAGCCGATGTACCACGTCGGCACGCCAGCCTTCTCCTCGAAACGGGCGTCGTTGGCCGTCCACTCGCCGGGAAGCGCCGGTGCGATCAGGTCCACACCTGCTCCGGCGGATGCCTCGGCCGCCGTGTCGACCCAGTTGACTCCTGGATCGGGCGCGGCTTCCGGCCGCACGACCACCGACACGAGAAAGAGCACGACGACCAGGGATGCACCGAGTGCGAGTGCAAGGTTGAGTACGGTCTGATTTGCGCGGCGTTTGCGGGAGTACTCTGCGCGGCGTGTGGCCGCTTCTTCGCGGGTTTCCGGCCTTCCCAGTTCGGCAACGATTGCTGGCGGCTTCTGGCGTGCCATCCCCTACTCGGCTGCCTGCGAGCGAGCCGCGTCGAGTCGGGCGCGAGCACCGATGAGCCACTCTTCGCAACGCCCGGCGAGAGCTTCGCCGCGTTCCCACAGTGCGAGGGATTGTTCAAGGCTCGAAGCGCCCTGCTCGAGTTCTGAGACGACCTTGATCAGCTCGTCGCGAGCCTGTTCGTAGCTCAGTTCGGAGACATCGTCAGGTGTTTGGCTTGTCACACGGCGAGTCTAGCCGCCGCCCCTGCGGGTCTTGCCGGAACTCCGCCGAGCTCCCTCGACGGCTCCCTCGCTCGCTGTCACGACGGCACCGAGCGTGCCGCGAGCCAGTGTCAAAACGAGCTCGGTGCCGACGGGGACAGCGTCTGCCGAACGAACCGCCCCCCCGGTCGCGAATTGCGCGATCGCGTAGCCGCGATCGAGCGTGCGCTGTGGCGAGAGCGCTCGAAGCTGTGCAGTCAGCTCGACAACTCGCGAGTGGCTCTGGTCGATGGCGCGATCAAGAAGGTCCCTTCCTCGGCCGACCGTGCGCGAAACCTCGTCGGCGCGCGAGTCAACGATCCATGCGTTCCCAGCGAGCACTGGTCGAGTGCGCAGTGACTCGTACCTGTCCACCTCGGTAGCTATGCGTTGCGTGACGCGCAGTCGAAGGCTCAGGCGGGCTTGCTGCACTCTCGCGAGTTCGTCGGCGACATCTGGCACGACTCGCTTGGCGGCATCCGTCGGTGTGGACGCTCGTAGATCGGCGACCTCGTCGAGGAGTGGTCGGTCTGCCTCATGGCCGATGGCAGACACCAGCGGCGTTGTGCAGGCGGCTGCCGCACGCACGAGTGCTTCATCACTGAAGACGAGCAGGTTCTGAAAATCGCCGCCCCCGCGCGCAACGATGATCACGTCGACCTCTGGGTCGGCGTCGAGGGTGCGGATAGCCGCGATCACTTCGCTGACGGCACGGTCCCCTTGGACGGC
>CAZCOC010000057.1:0-8032 GCA_964500075.1 uncultured Salinibacterium sp. | reverse complement strand
GCTTCTCTCGCACGTTCGCGGCAGAGGTCGTTGAAGCCGGGGGCGTGCTGCTCGACGGCGCGCCGGTCGGCAAGTCCGAGCGGCTCGCCGAGGGGGGATGGCTCGAAGTGAACTGGCAATCGAAGGTGGCGCCAACCATCGTCGCGCGGGTGGTCGATGGTCTCAGCATTGTGTATGACGACGACGAGATTGTGGTGGTGGATAAACCGCCCGGTGTCGCGGCACATCCCTCGATCGGGTGGGACGGCCCGACGGTGCTCGGCGCACTGGCCGGCGCAGGGTTCACAATCTCAACCTCAGGGGCAGCCGAACGCGCCGGCATTGTGCATCGACTGGATGTCGGCACCAGCGGACTCATGGTCGTCGCGAAATCAGAGGGCGCGTATTCGAGCCTCAAACGTGCCTTCCACGATCGCGAAGTGCACAAGATCTACCATGCCGTTGTTCAGGGTCACCCCGACCCGTTGGCGGGAACAATCGACGCGCCTGTTGGTCGGCATCCCGGTGCGAGCTGGAAGTTCGCCGTCACTTCCGATGGCAAGCCGAGCGTCACTCACTACGAAACGACCGAAGCGTTTCCCTCGGCCGCGCTCCTCGAAATTCAGCTCGAAACCGGTCGCACGCACCAGATTCGCGTGCACATGGCCGCTCAGCGGCACCCGTGCGTCGGCGACGCGATGTACGGCGCTGATCCGAGCTTGACGCAGCGATTGGGGCTCAGCCGCCAGTGGCTACACGCGCGGCGGTTGGGCTTCGCGCACCCAACATCCGAGGAGTATGTGGAGTTCGAATCTCCATATCCGGCAGACCTTCAAGCAGCGCTTGAGGTGCTTCGCGCGCTGTAGCTTCGGCTTGTTGGCGAGTCCGCTCGAAGGGGAGCACCGAGCGGATTAGTCTGGATGCCTAACCCCTGCCGTGCCCAGCCAGGCCCAACTTGATGCAGCTCGTTCGGAGATGTTGTGACATCCAGTACCGACTCGTTTGTGCACTTGCACGTGCACAGCGAGTATTCAATGCTGGATGGCGCGGCGAGGGTCGCACCGCTGCTCGACGCCGCTGTCGCTGAGGGCATGCCTGCCATCGCCGTCACGGACCACGGCAACATGTTTGGCGCGTACGACTTCTGGAAGACCGCGCTTGAGAAGGGCATCAAGCCCATCATCGGCACCGAGGCGTACATCACGCCGGGCACCGCGCGCACGGACAAGACGAGGGTTCGGTGGGGGGATTCGCACCAGACCCAAGACGATGTTGGCGGGTCAGGCGCGTACACCCACATGACCCTGCTGTCGGAGAACAACGAAGGGATGCACAACCTCTTCAAGCTCTCGTCGCTTGCCTCGATTGAGGGCTTCTACTTCAAGCCGCGCATGGACCGCGAGCTCTTGAGCCGGTACGCATCCGGAATCATTGCCACCACGGGCTGTGTCGGCGGCGAGGTTCAAACCAGACTGCGGCTGGGCCAGTACGACGAAGCCAAGAAGGCTGCGGCCGAGTTCCGTGACATCTTCGGGGCTGGCAACTTCTACGCCGAGATCATGGATCATGGCATCGACATCGAGCGGCGAACCATGCGTGACTTGATTCGGCTCGCAAAGGAGCTCGATCTGCCGCTCGTTGCCACCAACGATCTGCACTACACCCATGCGCACGATGCCACCGCTCACGCTGCGCTGCTCTGCATTCAATCGGCGTCCACCCTCACCGATCCAAACCGGTTCAAGTTTGACTCCGACGAGTTCTACCTGAAGTCGGCGGTTCAGATGCGCGACCTATTCCGCGAGTTCCCCGATGCCTGCGACAACACGTTGCGCATCGCCGAGCGCTGTTCAATCTCCTTCGAAAAGCGCAACCTCATGCCCCGGTTCCCGGTGCCACAAGGCGAGACCGAAGCATCCTGGTTCAAGAAAGAAGTCGCAACAGGAATGGCGCGACGATTCTCGGCGGGCGCATCGGATGCACACCTCGCCCAAGCCAAGTACGAAGTGGATGTCATCACTCAGATGGGATTTCCTGGTTACTTTCTCGTGGTTGCTGACTTCATTGCCTGGGCAAAGGCACGGGGCATCAGAGTCGGGCCTGGCCGGGGCTCGGCCGCGGGCTCGATGGCCTCGTTCGCGATGGGCATCACCGAACTTGACCCGCTGGCGCACGGACTCATCTTCGAGCGATTTCTGAATCCAGAGCGAGTGTCGATGCCGGATGTCGATGTCGACTTCGACGATCGTCGCCGACCTGAGGTGATTCGTTATGTCACCGAGAAATACGGTGACGACCGGGTCGCACAGATCGTTACCTACGGAACCATTAAGGCCAAGCAGGCGCTCAAGGACTCCGCGAGGGTGCTTGGTATGCCGTACGCCGTTGGTGAGAAGCTGACAAAGGCGATGCCGCCATCGGTCATGGGCAAGGACATTTCGCTCGGTGACGTATTCAACAAGGATTCCGAACGCTATAAGGAGGTGGCCGATCTCCGCGCGCTCGTGCAAAACGACGAGCAATCAGCCAAAGTCTTCGAGACCGCTCAGGGCATCGAGAACCTCAAGCGGCAATGGGGTGTTCACGCAGCTGGTGTTCTGATGTCGGCAGAACCGCTTATGGACGTTCTGCCAATCATGCGTCGCGAAGAGGATGGCGCGATCATCACGCAGTTTGACCAGCCCCCGCTTGAGGATCTTGGCCTGCTGAAGATGGACTTCCTTGGCTTGCGAAATCTCACCGTCATCGAAGACGCGCTGCGCATGATCGAGGCGAACACCGGCATCGCGCTCAAGGTCGAAGACCTCGACCTTGACGCAGACGAAGCGACCTATGCTCTGCTCGCTCGCGGCGAAACGCTCGGCGTGTTCCAGCTCGATGGCGGGCCGATGCGTGCGCTCCTCAAACAGCTCAAACCGACCAACTTCGAAGACATCTCCGCTGTGATCGCGCTCTATCGGCCCGGCCCGATGGGCATGAATTCACACACCAATTACGCGCTCCGCAAGAACGGTCTGCAAACGATCGATGCGATCCACCCTGAGCTTGAGGATCCGTTGAGCGAGATTCTTGGAACGACCTTCGGCCTGATCGTCTACCAAGAGCAGGTCATGTCTGTCGCGCAAAAGGTGGCAGGCTTTTCGCTCGGTCAGGCCGACGTCTTGCGTCGAGCGATGGGCAAGAAGAAGAAATCCGAGCTCGACCAGCAATTCGCAGACTTCAAGGCGGGGATGCTCGGCAACAAGTACAGCAAGGCCGCTGTGAAGGTGCTCTGGGATACGCTGATGCCCTTCGCCGACTACGCGTTCAACAAGGCCCATAGCGCCGGGTACGGCGTGCTCAGCTATTGGACGGCGTATCTCAAGGCCAACCACCCCGCGGAGTACATGGCAGCGCTGTTAACGAGCGTCGGCGACTCGAAAGACAAGCTCGGCATGTACCTCAGCGAGTGCAGGCGGATGGGCATCCACGTGCTCGCCCCCGACGTCAACGAATCGAGCGTCGACTTTACAGCCACCGGCGGAGACATCCGATTCGGGCTCGGCGCGGTTCGCAACGTCGGCCATGCGGTGGTGGACGCCATCGCTCAGACCCGCGCAACTCAAGGCAGCTTCGTGTCATTCCACGACTTTCTGCGGAAGGTTCCAGTGCAGGTCACGAACAAGCGCACTGTCGAATCGCTCATCAAGGCCGGGGCGTTCGACTCGCTCGGTCACAGCCGGCGCTCGCTCTACGAGGTGCACGAATCGGCGGCTGATGCAGCATCCACCGAGAAGCGCCGTGAAGCAGCGGGTGACGTCGCCTTCGATTTCGATAGTCTCTGGGACGAACCGGAGAACGTAGCGCAATCGGTTCCCGATCGACCGGAATGGGGCAAGCGCGAGAAGCTCGCGTTCGAACGCGAGATGCTCGGCCTCTACGTCTCCGACCATCCGCTGTCTGGTCTTGAAAGCCAGCTCGCAAAACACATGACCGGCTCGATCACCGAGGTGCTGAGTGGGGAGCTGGCTGGTGACGGCGAGCACGTCACGATTGCCGGGCTGATCACGAATGTGCAGCATCGGGTCGCACGCACTAGCGGCAATCAGTACGGGATCGTCACGGTCGAGGACTTCGTCGGCGAGATCAACGTCATGTTCCTCGGCAAGACATATCAGGAGTTTGCACCAGCACTGACGAATGACGCCATCGTCGTGGTGCGAGGGCGAGTCACCATGCGTGACGATGGCATCAACCTTCACGCCGAGAACATGTTCACGCCGGACACCGGACCGAGCCTTGGAACCGGCCCGCTTATGATCTCAGTACCTGAGCATCGTGCTACCACCGAGGTCGTGACTGCCCTCAACGATGTGCTCATTCGACACGCTGGACACAACGAGGTTCGGCTGCGGCTGGTCAAGGGTGACAGTGCTCGGGTGTTCGAGGTTCCGTACCCGGTGACCGTTTCGGCTGATCTGTACGGGGAGCTGAAGACCCTGCTTGGGCCTGCGTGTGTGGTTTGAGCGTCGGAGCTAGGTCTTCGCTATAGCTCCAGCGAGCCGGAGCTGTGATATCTGCGGCCGGTGTACAGCAGAGGTTCGTCCTCAGGACCAAGCACGCCGCTTTCGACCTCGGCGACGACGACGGCGTTGTCGTGAACCGGATGCAGCTCGACAATGCGGGCGAGCATCCAGGCGGGCACGCCGCCAACCACCGGCACGCCGTGCGGCCCCGGCTGCCAGTGGTCGCCAACGAAGCGTACATCGTGGTCACCGGCCATGATTTCAGCGAGATGGCGGGAACGAGCACCCATCATGTGGATAGCGACTCGATTGCCGACCATCATCGCCGGCCACGAGCTCGAGACTTGCGCCATGTTGAAGGTTACGAGCGGTGGAACCGCCGCGAGCGAGGCAAGGGATGTCGCAGTGAAACCGCGGGGCACGCCGTCGGCATCGAGGGTCGTGATGACCGCAACGCCGGCCGCGTGACGGCGGAACGCGGCCTTGAACGCCTCTGTCGGTGTCTCATTCATACACGAGGCACAATCACGACGCGCCCTGCGATATTCCCGAAAGCGAGAGTGCGGCCGCGCCGATGGTCTTCGGCCCCGCGTGATGGCCGTGCAGCGCTGTTGGCCTGTCAATCAAGTCGGCCAGCGTGTTCCCAAGCGGCAAGGCGGGCTCCCCTCCTGAACCCGTCCGAGGAAAGGGGATTTGCGGTGAGGAATGGGCCCGATCCGCAATCGGTTGGCGAACACGAAGTCTCTGGCTATGTCTCCACGGGCACCTACCGCCGGACGCGCAGGTGCAGACGCTCGTCGATGATGCCCACGCGCTGTACCGCACAGATACCCAAGGGTTGAATGCGCAGCACTACCCAGCACCGGCCGAATTCACAATGATGCGTGTTGCCAAGCCGTTCGTACTGGCTCTCGTTTGCCAGGAGTATGACCCGGAGGCGGTGCGCAAGAAGAATCGGTGTGAATGCGACCGGCCTGCCGTTCAACTTGATCATGGCTGTCGAACTCAACGAGCGGCGTATGACCAATCCGACGGTGAATACGGGAGCTCTGGCAGCAACAAGCCTGGTCCCAGGCGCGACAGCAGAGGCAAAGTGGCGGCGAATTCAGGAAGGGCTTTCGGCGTTCGCTGGGCGTTCACTAACCGTCAACGCCGAGGTCCTCGCCTCGACCTCGACCGCCAACCACCGAAATCTCGGCCTCGTCGCCTTTCTCAAGGGCTACGACCGCCTCTATCTCGACCCGGTCGAAACGCTCGACCGGTACACGCACCAGTCGTCGCTCAACGTGACCGCAGGCCCGTGGGAAAACTCATGCGACTGGTTGTATGACGTCGGCCTGCCCAGCAAGAGTGGAGTGGGCGGCGGGATTCTCGCTGTCGCGCCCGCTTCCTTTCCAAGAAGCTCGGACTGAATCTCTTCGCTTCGAAAGGACCCGGCACTACGAACTAACATGGGTCAGGCCATGATGCAGACGATCGACATCCGCAATCTCCAGCCGTCCCGGGCGGAACTTGCCAGCCTCGTACCCCGCGCCCGCACGGATGTTGCCTCGGCAACCGAGGTCGCGGCCGCTCTCATCGACGAGGTGCGTGCCCATGGTGAGCGTGCCCTGCTCGACCAGGCTGAGCGGCTCGACGGAGTGCGTCCCACGCGCGTGCGAGTTAACGGTTCGGCGGCCAGCGACGCTGTCCAGAAGCTCGTCCCCGCCGTGCGAGAGGCGCTCGAGCTTGCGATCGAGCGCGTTACGACTGCCACTAGGGCGCAAGTGCCAGCACCCGCCGTGACAGTGATCGCTCCGGGTGCCCAAATCGTTCAGCGGTGGCAGCCGGTGAATCGAGTCGGATTGTATGTTCCAGGCGGCAAGGCGGTGTACCCGTCGAGCGTCATCATGAATGCTGTGCCTGCTCAGGTTGCGGGTGTCTCGTCGGTCGCCATAGCCTCACCCGCGCAGAAACACTTCGGGGGAGCCGTGCATCCGACGATCCTCGGTGCCGCCGGACTGCTCGGCATCGATGAAATCTATGCGATGGGTGGAGCCGGGGCCATTGGCGCCTTCGCGTATGGGATCCCGGGCCTCGACCTCGACCCGGTGGAGATCATTACGGGACCCGGCAACGTCTACGTCGCCGCAGCGAAGCGTCTCGTCCGCGGCGTTGTAGGTATCGACTCAGAAGCAGGACCCACCGAGATTCTCGTGATCGCAGACCGGAGCGCCGACCCTCGCCTCGTAGCCTCCGACCTCGTTAGCCAGGCTGAGCATGATCAACTGGCTGCCGCGGTACTGGTGACCGACTCGCCAGAGCTTGCGCAAGCAGTGGCCATCGAGGTGGAGCGGCTTTCGGCATCTGCCTATCACGGGGAGCGTGTGGGCGAGGCGCTTGCCGGGCAGCAGTCTGCAATCGTGATGGTGGCCGACCTCGGGGTCGCCGCAGCGTTCAGCAACGCCTACGGGCCCGAGCACCTCAGTATCCAGACCGAAGTCCCCAGCGAAGTGCTCGACCAGATCGATAGTGCTGGAGCCATCTTCCTTGGCGCGTACTCACCGGTGAGTCTCGGTGATTACGTTGCAGGATCCAACCATGTGCTTCCGACCGGTGGCCAGTCGCGCTTTGCCTCGGGTCTCGGTGCTTACACGTTCCTGAGGCCACAGCAGGTCATCAACTACAACCGCCAGGCTCTGCACGAGGTGGCGGGGCAGATCGTGGCGCTCAGTAGCGCCGAGGATCTTCCTGCGCACGGTGCAGCCGTCAGCGCGCGGTTCGAGACGACCTAGCGTATTCTTGCCGCACCATGTTCTGCCCATTTTGTCGCCACCCAGACAGTCGAGTCATCGACTCTCGAACGAGCGACGACGGCCTCTCGATCCGTCGACGTCGGCAGTGCCCGGAATGTGGCCGTCGGTTCTCGACAACCGAAACCGCGAGTCTCAGCGTCATCAAGCGCAATGGCGTTGTCGAGGCGTTCAGCCGGGAGAAGATCGTCGCCGGCGTGCGCAAGGCCTGCCAAGGTCGCCCAGTCACAGACACCGATCTTGCCGTGCTGGCACAGCGCGTTGAGGAGACCATCCGCGCGACCGGCGCTGCGCAGGTCGAAGCCAACGATATCGGGCTCGCTATCCTGACCCCGCTGCGGGAGCTCGATGAGGTTGCGTATCTGCGTTTCGCGAGCGTGTACCAAGGCTTCGACTCGCTCGAGGATTTCGAGACAGCGATCACGCTGCTCCGCGTCGAGCACGGCTCCGTCGGCGAGCCAGCCACGCCGCCGAGCTCCGGCGCTTCCCGCTAGTCGGACGCATCCATGTATCAGTTCCTCTTTCGCACCGTACTGTCGCGATTCGAACCCGAACGGGCGCACGGATTCGCGTTCGCATTCATTCGGGCGCTGCCGTACATCGGCGTCGGTGCGCTTCTTCATCGATTCACTCGGGCCGATCCTTCGTTGCGAGTCGAGACGCTCGGGTTGGTCTTCACCTCACCGTTTGGGGTCGCGGCCGGCTTCGATAAGGAGGGCACGGGCATCCGCGGGCTCGGTCAGCTTGGCTTCGGTC
>CAZCOC010000056.1:0-8054 GCA_964500075.1 uncultured Salinibacterium sp. | reverse complement strand
GGTAGAAGGTCAGCGCGCAAGCGTCTCGATCAACACGGCTGAACGCTTTATCTGCTCCTCAGGGCTCGTACCGGTCCTGTTCGACAAGGGTCGTCCGCTTGATGTAGGTCGCGCAGAGCGCCTGTTCACCCCTCGCCAGCGCATCGCACTTGCAGCACGGGACGGCGGATGCGTCTTTCCTGGAGGCGATCGGCCGCCATCCTGGTGTGAAGCTCATCATATTGACCAATGGGAGCGCGACGGCGGCCGCACGGATGTTGACGACGGCGTGCTGCTGTGCCGGCATCACCACATGCTGCTGCATAACGCAGGCTGGAACATCGAGCGGCGGGGCCGGGTGCGAGTGCTCATCCCTCCGCAATCACTTGACCGAGAACAGACACCGCGCGCGCTGCAGAGTCGTGGTTCGCCAGTAGGGTCTCGACTGTTAGTACAAGCCGATCCGCCACGCCAATGAATCACATGCTTGTCATTCGACGCCAGCGTGGGCAATAATGGCAGCAGCGATTGCGGCGCATGCCGTTTGCGCTAGCGGTTCGCCGCAGGACTGAAGAGTCACAACTGAAGAGTCACAACTGAAGAGTCACACCCGAGTGTTCTCGTAACAGAACACTCGTCGCGAGCAATCGCGGTATCCGTTCCAAGGTCGATGGGGAAGTCGCACCAACCGGAACGGAGATAGCGTGACTGCACCAAACGCCTGCGGAGTGCTCTATGTGCACTCCGCTCCTCGTGCGCTTTGCCCTCACATCGAATGGGCTGCTGGGCGTGCGCTCGAGCGTGCCGTGAACTTCGACTGGGTCCAGCAACCCGTGCTCAAGGGTTCGCAGCGAACCGAGTACTACTGGGAGGGCCAGCGCGGCAGCGGCGCGCGCATCGCATCCGCTCTTCGCGGCTGGGAACACCTTCGCTTCGAGGTGACAGAAGACGCCGGCCACGGCGCCGACGGCGCGCGTTGGATGCACACCCCGGACCTCGGCATCTTTTTCGCCCAGACCGATACTGTCGGCAACGTCGTTATTCCAGAAGACCGCATTCGCTATGCGATGGATGTCGCTGGCGCGAACGCCACAGAGCTTCACCGCGAGCTTCGACTCGCCTTAGGCCAGGCATGGGATGACGAACTGGACGCCTTCCGGCACGCCAGTCAGGACTCGGCAGTCGTGTGGCTGCACAATGTGGGGTGACCATGAACATTCTCGATCGCGAACTGGGACTCATCGTGCAGGCAGCGGAAGCCCCCCTCATCGACCTTGCGCAACTTGAGAGGCTCGTCACTGCCGACGACCTGCATCTATTTGATGGCGAGTGCACCGTTCACAACGGTTGCCGTCCGATAATCGCGCGCCCGTCCTGAGCGGTCGCGTCGGGGATGAACCTCAGCTGCCGTAACTGCGGAACGCGACGACCGAATTATGTCCGCCGAATCCGAACGAGTTGCTGAGTGCCAAGATCGGACCGTCACCGAGGGGCCGGGGCGACGTGACGACATCCAGTGGGATCGCCGGATCCTGCTCGGTCAAGTTAATGGTTGGCGGAGCCGTGCGGTGGTACACCGCGAGGATGGTAAAGATTGCCTCTAACGCACCGGTGCCACCGAGCAAGTGGCCCGTCGCCGCCTTGGTCGCCGACACCGCGATCGACGGCAAGTGATCACCGAATACCCTGAGCATCGCCCTGTACTCCGCGATATCGCCGACCGGGGTGCTCGTGGCGTGGGCGTTGATGTGCACGACATCGGTGATTGCGGATCCGGCCTGCTCGAGCGCGGCGAGCATTGCCCGCGCGGCGGCAGCGCCTTCAGGATCGGGAGCGGTGATGTGGAATGAGTCGCTCGTGACAGAACCACCGGCGAGTTCCGCATAGATTCGCGCACCACGAGCGAGGGCGTGTTCCTCGGTTTCCAGCACAATGGTGCCTGCGCCTTCCCCGAGCACAAAACCGTCTCTGGACACGTCATAAGGCCTCGACGCGGTCGTCGGGTCGTCGTTGCGCCTCGAGAGCGCCTGCATCGCCGCAAAGGAGGCAATCGGCAACGGATGCACGACAGATTCTGTACCGCCGGCCATGACAATATCGGCAAGTCCCTGTTGCAGGTGCTCATACGCGTTCGCGATTGCCTCGGTGCTCGATGCGCAGGCTGAGACGTCCGTTCTTGCAAATGCGCGGGCCGGAATCGACATGCTGATCGCTGCGGCCGCGGCGTTCGGCATGAGCATCGGGATTGTCATCGGGAGGACTCGGCGCGGACCCTTCTCCTTGAGCGTGTCCCACGCCTCGAGCAGGGTCCACAACCCGCCGATACCGGTCGAGTAGTCGACGCCGATGCGGATTGGGTCAACGTCGGGGGAGCCGGCGTCGGCCCACGCCTCGCGAGCAGAAATGAGCGCGAACTGGCTGGACGGGTCAAGGCGCTTGGACTCGACCCGCTCGAGCACGTCCTCCGGTCGAACTTTCGCTTCGGCAGCGAAGGTCACAGGCAAGTCGTGCTCCGCAACCCAGTCATGGGTGAGTGTGTGAACACCTGACTCGCCCGCGAGCAATGCGGCCCACGACTCAGGTGCGGTGCCACCGAGCGGAGAGGATGCACCTATTCCGGTTACGACGATCTTCTTGCGTGTCATCTCTGCGTTCCTCGTGCCCCGGTGTTGCCGTGAGTTCCTCATGCGCGGGTGTTTGCCTCACCCGTCCAGATTCGGCGCCCAGCGTCACGCGATTTCGCTTCGCTGGGTACCGTTTTGCTGGGTATCGTTTCGAGGCTCTAACCCTGCGCGCTCGTGATGAAGCTGACCGCGTCGCCAACAGTCTTGAGGTTCTTGACTTCCTCGTCTGGGATCTTGACGTCGAACTTCTCTTCGGCATTCACGACGATCGTCATCATCGAAATGGAGTCGATGTCCAGATCGTCAGTGAAGGACTTGTCGAGCTCGACAGTATCGGTCGCGATGCCGGTCTCGTCGTTGATGAGCTCGGCGAGGCCCGCGAGCACTTCTTCGGTAGACAATGCCATGGTGTGTTCTCCTTGGGTAATGAGGTCGAGTGCAAGTTTTGGCCGGATGAAAGCCTTGGCCGAGTGCAAGCCTAGGCCGAGTGCAAGCCTAGGCCGAATGCAAGCCTAGGCCGAGTACAAGCCTAGGTGGGTGGTATCGGGAGTCAGGGGAGCACGATGACTTGTGCGCCGAAGACAAGGCCTGCACCGAAGCCTATTTGCAACGCCAGACCCCCGCTGAGCTCAGGATGCTCCTCTAGCAGTCGGTGCGTCGCGAGGGGGATCGAGGCGGCCGAGGTGTTGCCGGTCGTCGCGATGTCGCGAGCAATCACGACACTGTGTGGGAGCTTCAGTTGCTTCGCGAACTCGTCAATAATCCTCATGTTGGCCTGGTGGGGGATGAACGCTGAGAGCTGGTCAGCGGTAACCCCGGCCGCGGCCATGGCCTCCTTTGCGACCTTGGTCATATCCCAGACGGCCCAGCGGAAGACTGTCTGTCCTTCCTGCCGGAGGGTCGGCCATGGAGCCTTGCCATCTCGATACTCGACCAGTGTGGCGTTCATGCCGACGGCATCCGCCTTCGAGCCATCCGAACCCCAGACTGCCGCCCCGATTCCAGCGAAATCGCTCGGCCCGATCACGACGGCACCCGCGCCGTCCCCGAGAAGGAATGAGATCGAGCGGTCAGTTGGATCGACGAAGTCCGAGAGCTTCTCTGCGCCGATGACGAGCGCGAAGTGTGCCGCGCCCGAGCGGATCAGCGCGTCGGCCTGCGTGACTCCGTAGCTGAAGCCGGCGCACGCCGCGTTCGCGTCGTACGCTGCCGCTGGGTTGGCGCCGACGCGATCGGCGACCACGGCAGCGATCGACGGAGTCTGCTGGACATTGCTGATAGTTGCGACGATGACCAGGTCAACTTGAGACGGCTGGATTCCGGCCTTGGCGATCGCCTCACGCGCGGCTTCGGTGGCGAGATCGACGGCGAGTGTGCCAGCAGAAGCGCGCGTGCGTGTGGCAATGCCAGTGCGCTGCTGAATCCACTCGTCGCTCGAATCGATCGCGGCAACAAGTTCATCGTTGCCAACAACTCGGTCGCCACGGGCGGCGCCGTAACTGTAAATGCGCGTAAACGCGGCTCCGTGGGACTGCTTGAGAGTGATCGGAGTGCTCATGGGCCCCTACCTATTCGTCAATCATGTCAAAGGCGGACTGCAGGTCATCGGGAGTCTTGACCGCAAGCGTCGGCACACCTTTGAGCCCTCGCTTGGCAAGGCCGACGAGTGCCCCTGCCGGGGCCAGTTCGATGATGCCGGTGACTCCCGCCGCGGCAAGCGCGTCCATCGTGCGGTCCCACCGTACCGGGGAGGAGACCTGCCCGACGAGCAGTTCCAAGAACGCCGTGCCGCTTGTGACCGTGCTGCCGTCGCGGTTGGTCCAAATCGGGATGCTCGGATCGGCCGGCGTTAGCGTTGCCGCGAACGCAGCCAGCCGGGCGACAGCTGGCTCCATGTAGTGGGTGTGGAACGCACCGGCCACCTGCAGTGGGATGACTCTTGTACCCGGCACGGGCTCATCGGCGAGAGCAGCAAGGCCGTCAAGGGAACCTGCGACGACGAGCTGCCCGCCACCGTTGAAGTTCGCGGGCGCGAGTCCCAATTCGCTGAGGCGCGCGAGGAGGGCGGCCTCATCCCCACCGATGACGGCCGACATGCCCGTCGGCTCAAGAGCCGCAGCATCGGCCATCGCCACTCCACGCTCACGCACAAACGCGACCGCATCTGTTTCGCTCAGGATGCCCGCCACCGCCGCCGCTGTGATCTCCCCGACCGAATGCCCGGCGACACCGCCGATTCGATCCAGACGTCCGTCGGCGGTGAGCGCCGCGAACGTGAGGAGTCCGGCAGCAACGATGAGCGGTTGGGCGATGCTGGTATTGCGGATCGTGTCGGAGTCGGACACCGAGCCGTGCTTGAGGAGGTCGATCCCCGCGGCGTCTGACATGCCGACAAGCCGATCGCGGAAGGCGGGTTCGACAATCCAGGGGTTCAGGAAACCGGGGGTTTGGGAGCCCTGACCGGGAGCGACGATGACAATCACTGGTTTAGTCTGCCAACAAATCGGGCAGCAGCGCTGTCGTATTGCCACGAAGAATGGCGCGATTCGTTGTAACACCGCCCACGTTAGGAGCGCTTCTTGGCGGAGTCCGGATCTGCGATCGATCCAACGATGAGCGCGGCCTGAAGGATAAGCGCCTCGCGCGCTCCCGTCGCATCCCAGCCGATCAATTCGCTCACACGTTTGAGGCGATACCGCACGGTATTCGGATGCACAAACAGCTCTCGGGCAGTTGCCTCGAGCGATCGTCCATTGTCGAGGTAGCACCACACCGTGGCGAGCAGATCGGTCGAGTGGCCTTGCAGGGGTCGATAGATCTTGTTTACGAGGGTCGAACGTGCGAGTGGGTCGCCCGCGAATGCCCGTTCTGGCAATAGGTCGTCTGCGAGCGTCGGGCGAGGGGCGTTGCGCCACGAACGGGCGACGGCGAAGCCAGCGAGAGCCCCCTTTGCGCTCTTGGATGCGTCCACGAGTGAAGGTACCTCGTGGCCGAGCACAAGATAGCCGTCGCCGAAACCCGGTTCGAGATACTTGGCGATTTCCAGAAAGGACATCGGCTCAGCGGCATCCGTGTCGTCAGTTCGTGGAATGGCCCTGCCAATCACGAGTACGAGTCGGCTGCCCTGCACGCCAATGAGCACGTCGGCGTCGTGGTGTCTGGCGGTGCGTCGCAACTGGTCGACATCGAGCACTTTCGGCGTCGTACCGACAAGCACGCTTACGGTGCCGTGGCCGTTCCAACCGAGCGCGGCGATCCGGCTTGGGAGCTCATTGTCGTACTCACCGCTCAGGATCGAGTCCACGACGAGTGCTTCGAGCCGGGCATCCCACAGTCCGCGCGCTTCCGCGGCGCGAGCGTACACATCGGCGGCAGCGAAGGCGATCTCGCGCGAGTACAGCAGAATCGCTTCTCGGAGCACGTCGTCGTCGTTGCGAATCCGATGCTCGACGACCTCAACTGTGATGCGAATGAGTTGGAGCGTTTGTGTGAGCGAGACCGAACGGAGCAGTTCGCGCGGCGCGGCCCCAAATACATCAGCGGCGATCCACGGGGTCGATTTTGGGTTCTCGAACCAGCTGATGAAGCTCGTAATGCCGGCCTGCGCGACGAGACCGACCGCTGAGCGCCGTGCAGGCGGCATGTCGCCGTACCAGGGCAGCGTGTCCTCCAGTTGCTTCAGGGTTGCGCTAGCGAGTTCACCCGAGATCGTGCGCAGCCACGCGAGAGTCTGGGCTTTCGTTTTCTGCACCGGTGCTTTGCGCGCTGGTGCGTTTGGCGCAGGCGCAGCCTGCATGGGACTCGTGCCAAGCGGCTCGCTTTGAGTGCTCACGTCGACAGGTCCGGCCTAGCTCTCGCCGCCAGCCGATCCCGTTGTTCCGGCTGTCACATCCATGAGGCGGTACTTCTCGATGGCACGTGCAACTGACTGGGGGTCAACTTGCCCGCGTCTGGCGAGAGCCTGGAGTGCTCGCACCGCGATCGACGGGCCGTCGATCTTGAAGAAACGGCGAGCCGCTGCGCGAGTGTCCGAGAAGCCGAAGCCGTCGGCCCCGAGTGTTGCATAGTCGCCGGGAACAAACTGCCGAATCTGGTCCGGCACCGCGTGCATGAAGTCGGTCACGCCGACGAATGGGCCAGTCGCGGCGGCAAGCTTCGCGGTCAGATACGGCACGATCGGAGCGCTCATCGGGTTGAGGAAGTTGTATTCCTCTGCGGCGAGCCCGTCGCGACGCAACTCGGTCCACGACGTCACCGACCAGACGTCCGCAGCAACGCCCCAGTCAGCGGCCAGCAACTCCTGTGCCTCGAGCGCCCAAGGTACGGCGACTCCAGAAGCAAGCAGTTGAGCGCGCGGGCCCTCGTTCGCAGCGGTCCTGAGCAAGTAGATGCCCTTGAGCGCTCCCTCGACATCAAAGTTCTCGGGCTCGGCCGGTTGCACGATCGGCTCGTTGTACAGCGTCATGTAGTACATAACGTTCGGGTCAGGGTGTGCCCCACCGTACATCCGTTCGATTCCCGCCTTGACGATGTGGCCGATTTCGTAGCCGTATGCCGCGTCGTAGCTGACGACCGCTGGGTTCGTGGATGCCAGCAGCAACGAATGTCCGTCGGCATGCTGCAAACCCTCACCGGTCAGGGTCGTGCGACCAGCGGTTGCGCCCATGATGAAGCCGCGCGCCATCTGGTCACCTGCGGCCCACATTGCGTCGCCGGTGCGCTGGAAGCCGAACATCGAGTAGAAGACGTAGACCGGAATCAGCGGCTCACTGTTCGTGGCGTACTGCGTTCCAGCGGCCGTGAACGCCGCGAACGCACCGGCTTCGTTGATGCCAACGTGCAGGATTTGGCCTTGCGGGCTCTCCTTGTATGCGAGCAACTGTTCGCGGTCGACCGAGGTGTACTGCTGGCCATCAGGGTTATAGATTTTCGCGGTCGGGAAGTAGGCATCCATCCCGAAGGTCCTCGCCTCATCCGGAATGATCGGCACAATGCGGTGACCGAAGTCCTTCGAGCGCAGCAGATCTTTCAGCAAGCGCGCGAATGACATCGTGCTCGCAATTTCTTGCTTGCCGGAACCCTTGCGGGAGATGTCGTAAGCGGAGGCGTCAGGCAGCACAATCTGGGTGTACTTGGAACGGCGTTCCGGAACGTACCCGCCAAGCGCGCGTCGACGCTCCTGCAGGTACTCGATCGCCTCGTCGGCGGGCCCTGGATTGAAGAACGGGGGCTCGTACGGGTCGGCTTCGAGCGCCGCATCCGTAATCGGAATGCGCATCACATCGCGGAACTGCTTGAGATTGTCGAGGGTGAGTTTCTTCATCTGGTGCGTGGCATTGCGACCCTCGAACGACGGGCCGAGCCCATAGCCCTTCACCGTCTTTGCCAGAATCACGGTCGGCTGGCCCTTATGTTCGGATGCCGCTTTAAACGCCGCGTACACCTTGCGGT
>CAZCOC010000055.1:0-8150 GCA_964500075.1 uncultured Salinibacterium sp. | reverse complement strand
AGCCGTGGCATCCGGAACAGCGCATCTCGACGGCGGAGGCTCTCGCCGCTTCGACCCGCACCACAATCGCCGTCGGGCAGCCTGCCGACCTTGTCATCACAGAACTCAACCCGCTCACGGCGACCGGCGACGAACTGCGAGCGATGCCGGTCGCAGCGACTCTGCTCGCTGGCCGATTCACCCATCGAGCCTGAGCACTACTTCGTCGCGAGGTGCGCGTAGAGGAACCAACGGTCTTTCTCGAGGCCGCGGGCGATCTCGATCGCTACGTCCTGGCTCACCGGGTCGAGGTCGCCGAGTTCATTCACTGCCGTTCGCACCGTCTTGAGCGTGGCGTCGATCGCCGCAATAACCTCTGCAATCGTCTTGTCGGACTGCTGGAAGCCGGCGGTCAACTTCGGTGTTGTCGTCTTCACGCCAACAGTCTGGATGCGAGCGTCAATCGGGAGGCCGAGTGCGACGACGCGCTCGGCAGCGGTGTCTGCGTAGTCACGGGCGTGTTGAACGATGTCGTCGAGCAACTCGTGGACAGCCTGGAAGTTCGCGCCGCGGACGTGCCAGTGCGCCTGCTTGCCATCAACGGCAAGTGCGGTGAGGTCGGTTACGACCGGCCCGAGGAACTGGGCAACCCCTGAGGTCACATCTGGGTCCTCAGAGATCTGAGGCACGGATTTGGTGCCGGTCATGGTGTGACTCCCTTTCATCAGCAACACGACCGGGTCTGTCGCGTGGCAGTGGTGTACTTACGGCAACGCTACGCCGCGCTTGAGATTGCGCAAGCAAGCCGAGGCATAGCTAACTTTGGGGGTTAGCCGCGGGGGTTTGGGGGATAGCCCCACTGGCTCGCATCCAGAATGGCAAATACCGTGAACGTTATGAGCACAGAAACCACCAGCACCCCCAGAGCTTCGTATCTGAACGCCTGGCGCACGCTTCCTCGCGAGTTTGCCTACTTGGTAATCGCGTTCCCGATCTCAGTGGCCGGGTTCGGCATCACGATCGGCCTGTTCTCGGGCGGAATTGGCACGATCGTTACGTTCTTCATCGGGCTTGTGCTTATCGTCGCCGCGCTGTACGTCTCGCGCGGTTTCGGCACGCTCGACCTGATCCTGCTCGAGTGGGCTCGGCGCGCGAGCATCGCCCGCCCCGAATGGCTGGATGCGCGCGCTCGCACTGGCTTCCTCGGCTGGCTTCGCGCCGTCGTCGGAAACGGTCACTACTGGCTCTACCTGCTGTACGTGATGCTCGTTGACTTTGTTGTCAAGACGATCACGTGGTCTATCACCGTCGTGTGGGTATCGATTGGCCTTGGGGGCATCAGCTTCTGGTTCTGGGATGGCTTCCTTCCGAGCAGTGAGCGCCGCTTCTATCTTGTCGACTGGATCTTCGCTCGATTTGGGGTAGATCTCCTCAACCCAGTTCTTGCGGAAAGCATCTTCAACGTTGTTCTCGGAATCGTCTTTCTGGTCACCCTCCCATTCATCACGAGAGGTTTCGTGAAGCTGCACTGGCAGATCGCCCGCGGCATGCTTGGCGCATGGAAGTCGGATGCCCTGCAGCGTGAGGTTGCAAACCTCAACGAATCGAGAGGGGCCGCCATCTCAGCTGAGGGGCACTCCCTTCGCAGGCTTGAGCGCGACATTCACGATGGTCCGCAACAGCGCCTCGTGCGCTTGCAGATGGACCTCGCGGCGGCCGAACGTCAGTTGGATGGCGATCCAGAGAAGGCACGCACGCTCATCGCAGAGGCGATGCAGCAATCGAAGGATGCCCTGGACGAGTTGCGAGCACTCTCACGGGGATTCGCGCCGCCGATACTGATGGATCGTGGGCTTGTCGCTGCCCTTGAGTCGAGCGCGGTGCGAAACCCGGTCCCAGTGCGGGTGACGAATACGCTGCCAAAACACTTCGAGCTGCCGCAAGAAATCGAGCGGAATGCCTACTTCATTGCCAGTGAGGCACTCGTCAATGCGACGAAGCACGCAGGTGCAAGCGCGATCGAAGTACAGGTGAGTGCTCGACTTGACGGTGAGCCGCCGCAAGACTGGCTCGAGATCGTTGTGACCGACAACGGTTCTGGTGGCGCTCGCGCTGTTCCAGAGCACGGTATCGCCGGTCTCGAGGAACGCGTGCGTGGACTCGGCGGCAGACTCGAGTTAATCAGCCCGGTCGGCGGCCCGACGGTCCTCACCGCCAGCTTGCCACTTGGCACGGCGAAGTCGGACGAAGCGCCATCTGGAGCGGCGGCATGCCCCTAATCTGGAGGCATGCCGCTGCTTCGTGTCGCCGTCGCCGATGACTCCGTGCTGTTGCGCGAAGGGCTCGTGAGGGTGCTCGGTGAGGCGGGAGTGGAGGTAGTCGGCGCGTATGCGGATGCCGAGCAGCTCCTCGCCGCCCTGCCCGACATCTCGCCCAGTCTTGTTGTTCTTGACGTGCGGATGCCGCCAACCTTTCGGGACGAAGGCGTGCGAGCTGCGATCGAGATTCGAGGAAAGCATCCGCAGATTGGCATCTTGCTCCTGTCGCAGTACGTCGAAGTCGCGTACGCGCAAGAGCTGCTGTCGAGCGGGAGTGGTGGCATCGGGTACCTGCTCAAAGACCGGGTTGCCTCTCTTGACGAGCTGCGTGATGCCGTTCAACGAATTGCGGTTGGCGGTACCGTGCTCGATCCCGAGGTGGTCGCGCAGCTCCTCGGCCGGCGACATGATCCGCTCGCGCGGCTCACCACACGCGAACTGCAAGTGCTCGGCCTGATGGCCGAGGGTCGAACCAATGTGGCGATCGCAGAGTCGCTGTTCATCGGTACCGGGGCTGTCGAGAAGAATGTGACGGCGATCTTTCAGAAGCTTGCGCTCGATGATTCTGGCACCGACCACCGGCGCGTGCTCGCGGTGCTCGCGTGGTTGCAGCGGTAAGCGCCCGGCAACGGGCTCAGCGGAACGAACCGATTCTGGCGCCGAGCTTCTTGAGGTCGCGTGTCCTGCGCTCAAAGGTGATCGCGACGAAGAGCACCACCGCCCCACCGATCACAGCCCACACCCACCACTCCGCGAGCTGATACACCGCGAGCAATTGCGGTGCGAAGGTTCGAAGCGCGTGCACAACAGCGACGACCGCGCCGATCATGAGGGGTGCCTGCAATCGCGCGAGTGCTCCGACCACCACCGCTGCGACGGCCGCGACTCCGAGTGCGACGAGGCGCCAGAGGTCCTGGTCGACGAACGTCACGAACAGCGGTGGCACCAGCAGCACAATCAGTCCAGGCGCGAGCCAGCGCCAACTCCCGGCGGGCGCAATCGTGCGCAGTCGGATCGCCCCAACCGTGAGCAGAGCGACGGCGAGGGTCGCCGTGGCGAGTTCGATCGGATCGATGCCGACGAGCACGATCCCGTAGAGCGCAATCGCGCTCGCGGCGATCAGCGCCGAAGTTCGCAGGCCCACGCTTCTGGGGAAGGATGCCCCGAGCCGAGACGTTTCGACGACGGACGCCGCCACGTACAGCGCGGCAACCGCAACGAGCGTGATGAGTGCTCGCGCCGCGTCATCCCCGCCAGCAAGCGCGATCGCGGAATCGATAGCCCAGGCCACCGCGATAGGCACCGCTATGGCAGCAAAACCCGCTCCGTTTGCGAGTTCACTGTTCTGCGACCTGGCGCGCACAAGCAGTACCGCGACGAGCGCACTGCCGACGAGAACTCCAACGACAGGTACTGCAAACACAACTCTCTCCGCATCCGTGTTCGCTTGCGTGACGGCCCAACTCCCCGCGGCGGTGAGCACGATCACCGGAGCCGTGACCCATTGCGCCACGTGGCGATCGGTGTTCGCGAGCCGCGGTATGAATACACTCACGGCGAGCACGACCGCCGCGAGCACCAGTATCCATTGAGCACCCTCAAGTGACGCGTTTTCTCCGCCCAAGAAACGCTCGTTGACGTGCCAGCCCTCGGCTCCGACCGCGATGAGGGCGAGCACGATGGCGGTGCCGGTCAGGGCTCCACGAGCGGGGCCGGATGCCACGGTGAACTGCACGGCGACAATCAAGGCCACGGCGCCCACTGAGCCGACCCACCATGTGTCGATGCTCGCCCAGGAACTTGCGTAGCTGAGGAACAGCGCCGCGCCAGCCCCGACGGCGACGACGACACGAACGCCGACGGGCTGGCGGAGCGCGCTCCGACGCCCGCGCGCGGCAGCGAGCAACACAGCAATCCCGACCACTGCGATGACCAGCCAGCCGATGATCGCGGCCCACAGCGTTCCGCCCAGTCCAACGCTCAACACGGCCAAGGCGATCAACGCCGCAAGCACGACGGTTGCGCGTCTTGCGAGCACCCGACGAAGGCTCCACGCCGCCGTGGCCAGTGCGATAACGGCGCCGATCGCGATTAGCGCGTACACCGATCTGGATTCGACCGTGACGGCTTCGGTGCCGGGCACAGACCAGACTCCTGGAATCACAGCGAGCGCTGGGTAGGCAAGGGTCAAGCCAAACGCAAACACCAGCGGGACCACCGCAAGCACGGCAGCAACCACGCCTGCCGCGACTGCCTCGATCCTGCGACGCAACGCCTCGAACACGAGCGCGACAATTGCGGCGCCGACGACAGGTGCGATGACCGCGACCCACTCGGCATCCGACCGCAGTGCGATCGCGAAGGCGATGCTCGCGAACGAGCCAGCGCCGAGCGCGGCGAAGATCCACTCGAAGATCCGCGGTGCGCGCACGTAACGGATGATGGCGGCGTGCGCGAAGCTGAGCGCGCCTGCGATTGCGAATCCAAGCGCGCCGCCCCATTGCCAATCGAGTTCCAGCCCAAAGGCGGCCACAGCGACACCGACCACACCGATCACTGCAAGCACGAGGGCGGTGATCTGTTCGGTGCGACCAGCGCCCCGCGCGAGGGCAGTACCCGCGATCGTGTAGATGGCGCCGCCGACCGCGAGCGCGCAGAAGCTCAGGAAGATCGCTCGCTCGAACGGCGGACCGTCAGTAAACGACGCTGTCAGGATGAACAGGCCGATCGGGAGGGCGGCGAAGGCCGCGATCGACGCTACCCGGATTCGAGCGAAGCGATGCCAGACGAGAAACCCGACGGCAGATCCGATGAGCGCAGCACCCCAGTACTCGGCGTCGTCACGGGACGCGGCACCGAACAGATCGTTGGCCCGAACAGCGAAGACGTCGAGGTAGACGAAGACAATCGCCAGTATGCCAATCCCCTCGGCTGTGGCGTTCAGGGAGCGTCGGCGCAGTGCTGAAGCGCCAAGAATCGCGAGGAGGGTGACCGTACCGATGATGAGCGAGCGCCACACCAATCCAAAGGTGATGAAGGCGTAGACGAGAAAGAAGATCGCGCCGACCGAGAGCAGCGAGATGCCGACGATGAGGAGGATCACCTGCACGCCGAAGTGACGCGGTGCCGTGGCCTCCGGCGCTGGCACCGCGGGAGCACCGGGGGCCGCCGGCGCAGGAGTAGCCGCAGCGACTGCGACAGTCGACTCCAGTCGCATCCGCCCAATAATCGCTAGGCGGGCGCGCAACGATTCGGCGATCGAAGCCGAGCTTGCCGCGAGTTCCGCGGCTGCCGGATGCGCTAGGTCGAGTCCGCAGGTGCCGCACGTCGTCGAGCGCAGGGGACTGAAACAGGCCGGACATTGCGCGGTGCTCGTCAGATCGGTCAAGCTCCGTGGAAAGTCCACCCGTCCTGCTGCAGCGATCAAGTCGTCGCTCGAAGTTGCCATCGGTCGCCCGCCCTCCGTCGTGTTGACGATTCAGGGTAGCGCCAGCGCGGCGCGGCCGAACGGAACTCTCCACTGTGCCGCCGGCGCTCGCTAGAGTGGGAGAGTGAACATCATCGGTTTCGTCGTGTCGATCGCCCTCTTCGTCGGGGGCATTTACCTCATGGGGTCTGCGTTCTACGTACCCGGCTTTGAGCTCGTGGTGTTCTTGTCTGGCATGTTCGCCTCGACCCTCGGCGTGTTCATCCCGATTCACGTGCTCAAGCGCATCGACGGCTGAGCCCCGATGGCGAGCCTGCTGAGTCGGCTTGCCCCGCTCATCATCACCATCCGTGGTTCCAAGCGGGAGTTTCGTTCGGCAGAGCGCACTGTGGCGAGGGTGCTGCGGGAGCGCGAGCATCCGGTTTCATTCGAACCGCCAGCCAAGCTGCGTCGCACTGTAGCAATCACCAGAGCGGATGCCGCGGGCTGGCCGGTCTTCGAGGTCACGCCGCTCGGCGGCTCAGGTGGGCGTGGCGCGGGCGCCACCGGCGGCGAAGCGATCTACCTGCACGGCGGGGTGTACTCCTTCGAGATCGACCCGGTGCACTGGACTTTCATCGCGAAGCTCGCGGTCGAAGCTGGTGTGCGCGTCACTGTACCGATCATGCCTCTCGCGCCGGAAGGAACCGCGAGCGTGGTTGTGCCGATCGTCGCCGACATCGCTGAGGCGGTGGTCACGCGCGCCGGAGCCGAGCGCACGAGCATCCTCGGTGATTCCTCTGGCGGTGGCATGTCGCTCGCGGTCGCGATGGTGTTGCGGGACCGCGGTCTATCGCCCATGCGAGCGACCGTGCTGATCGCGCCGTGGCTTGACATTTCGGGCACAGATCCGCGGCTAGCCGAGCTTGAACCAAGCGATCCCTGGCTTGCCATTGCGGGAACTCGGGCAGCGGGCGCGCTCTACCGGGCGGAGCTGGCCGAAACGGATCCGATGGTGAGCCCGATCCACGGCTCATTGAACGGGCTCGGACCGATCACGATGTTCAGCGGCACCCGCGACATCCTGAATGCGGATGCTCGTCGCCTCGTTGCTTTGGCCGCCTCGACCGGGCATCCGCTCGACTACCACGAGGGTGTTGGCATGATCCACAACTACCCGATCCTGCCGATGCCTGAAGGCGATGCTGCGCGTGCGATCATCGTGGCTGCGATTCGCTGAGCTGGCAAGGAACAATGTCACACCAGCGCCAGCAGTGTTGCTCTCGTTCGAGCCTCCTCTGACCGCCTCATTCCGGCGAGACCTTCAAGTCCGTTGATTTCGCACGCGTGAAGCGCTCCATCGGACTGCCATCGTCGCATCGCCTCGGACGAGCGGGAGTCACCCAGAAGAACGTCGATGGGGATCGACATAGCGACGATCACTGGCACGTCTCGAGGTCTCGCATTCGCGATCCTGACAGCAAGTGCTCAACTCATTGGGCACCGTCCAGCTCGCGGTCTTTCCAGGAGCCGAAATCCCCATCGAGCGCGCGGCGCTGGGCCGCCGTGAGCGAGATCTGGGTGCGTTGCATGATGTAGCGGTAGTTCACATACTCGATCGACGAGAACAATCCCGTGCGAGAAGAGCAACGAGAAGGCCCGATCCTGAGTTCTCGGATCGGGCCTTCGGGCATCGTCGCTAGCGCGGCAGTCGCGGGTTCAGCGCGAGAAACTGCACGACGGCGTCCGTGGAGAAGTAGGGCAAGGCGCCGATGAGGCCGACGTCGCGCACGGTCACCCACCAGCCGTTCGGCGAGATCGTTCCCATTCTCGGTCGGAGCGCCGCCCGGTCCTCCGGTACCCACCACGTAGAACAGTGTCGTGGGACCACCGGGTCGGGCCGGGCCGCCGCCTCTCGTCGCGTAGACGTTGTTGCGGTCTTACCAGGTCTTGATGATCTTGAACTCAGCGGCCGTAATGCGGGTTTCGGTGACGACCACGCGAGCGATACCGCTGGTGTCGTAACTGCAGGTCACGGCATCCGTGTGGGCGGTGATTACCGACGTCAGAGTCGAGGCTTGGGCTCCATAGAGCCCGGCAACGTTCGGGACTGCACCGAAGCCGGGGTAGCGGACCGCGGTCGCCGTGAGTGTGCGCGCCAGGATCATGTTCGAACAGGTCGGGATTGTGAAGAGTGAGAGCACGGGACTTGACCCGGGGATGGCCGAGCCAGGGATCACCGGCGTCGAAGGGGGCGCCGGAGCCGCGTTCGTCGGGAGGGCCACACCCACAAGGAGCGCAGCGGCAAGAAGGGTGGATGCCGCAGCTGCGGCCACGGAGCAAGAGGTGTGCATTGCGGAGCCCATCCTTCGGACGGGCACTATCTGCAAGAGAGGGGATGACGGGAATCGAACCCGCGTAATCAGTTTGGAAGACTGGGGCTCTAC
>CAZCOC010000054.1:0-8206 GCA_964500075.1 uncultured Salinibacterium sp. | reverse complement strand
GTTTTACTTTGTCGCTGACGACGAGATCATCCGCCCAGAACGCCTGTTCTCCGAATCGGAATTGATCGCACGATGGCGGGAGGCGCTCGGCTGAGTGCCGTGTGGTGTCGGCTTCGGTTTAATCGTTCTACCGTTGAGACTGTGGATTCAGTCCCGCCAGAGCCAGGCCCATCCCAATCGGTCCCTCGTACCACTCCTATTTCGGTGTTGATGCAGCGACCGGCATGGCGCGACACCTTGAGCGCCCTGCGCATCCACAACTACCGCCTTTACTCGGTTGCGCAAGCTATTTCGTACACGGCCGGGTGGATGCAGCGCATCGCGGTCGACTGGTTGGTGCTCGAACTCACCGGCAGCATTGCTCTCGTCGGGTTGACGATCGCTCTCCAGTTTCTGCCGACGCTCATTTTCGGGGCACACGCCGGCATTCTCGCCGACCGACTGCCGAAGCGCGCGGTGTTGCTCGCCTCTCAGGGAGTCGTTGGCGTGCTGTCTGTGATTCTCGCGGTCTCGGCAATTCTTGGCACCGCCGAACTCTGGTTTGTGTATGCGATGGTGCTGGGTATCGGTGTGATGCAAGTCGTCGACCTGCCGGCGCGAGCGGTGTTCGTGCAGGAGATGGTCGGACCACGACACCTGCGCAATGCGATCAGCGTCAACGCCTCGATCTTCCACCTCGGCGCACTCATTGGGCCTTCGCTTGCCGGAGCGATCATCGCCACGGCTGGCACCGGTTGGGCAATCGGAGTGAATGCCGTCGCGGTCGTCATCGGGATGGTGCTCTTGCTCACAATCCGCACTTCTGAGCTCCTCATCGCGCCGCGCGCTCCCCGCGAGCGGGGCCAGATTCGTCAGGCCGCGCGGTACATCATGAGTAAGCCGACCATCTTCTGGACCATGGTGTTGGTCGGTGTGATTGCGATCTTCGGGATGCAGATGCCGGTGCTGCTGGCTGGCATGGCCGCCGAGGCGTACAACACCGGTGCAACCGGGTACGGGTTCTACAACTCGCTCGTTGCAGCCGGCGCTTTGGTCGGCGCACTCGCATCCACGCGTCGCTCCAGCCTGCGACTACGCACCATCGTGTTCGGCGCTTTGCTGTATGGACTCCTGCAGCTCGCCGCAGGGCTTGCGCCGTTCGAGCTGATGTTTCTGGCCCTGTTGACCACGATTGGGCTCTCGCGATTGTTGTATATGACGGCGAGCGAGACCATGGTGCAGTTCTCAACGAACCTCGCGATTCGCGGGCGCGTCGTCGCTCTCTGGGTGCTCGTCGTTGTCGGCGGGCAAGCGATCGGTGCGCCCATGATGGGCGGGATCGCTGAGGCTTTTGGCCCACGGACCGCGATGGTCATCTCCGGCGCAGTTCCCGCGATCGCCGCGATCGCCATCGGGATCGTGCTCGCACACAGCGGCAGACTCAAGCTCGTTGTGCGGGCCGGAACCCGCGGGTCCTGGGTCAGCATCGTCAGGCGGGCCGGCAAGGCTGGCGAACCGAAGAGCCCCGAACCGAAGAGCCCCGAACCGAAGAGCTAAACCGCCCGCTGGTTTCTGGCGAGGAAGGCCTCGACCTCGTCGACCGCCATTGTCGGCATGGTTTGTGCCCCGATCGGGTTCATGAGGTCGTCGCGAAGCCCGTCGGCCAGCGAGGCAAGCATCCCGACGGCGTCGTTGACGATTTCAGTGCTCCGGATTTCTGTTCCGTGTAGCAGCCACTGCGCCAGCTCGAGTTCGGCGTAGAGCGTGGCGCGCTGACGCAGTTGTCGATCACCGTCACCTCGCGAGCGGTGATAGGCGTCGAAGACACTGTCGATGACCGACTCTCCTGGCGCCTGCAGCAACCACTGCAGATCCTTTGCCGGGTCGCTGACCTTCAGTTCGTGCCAGCCAAGCACGGAGCTGACGACGTTGTCAGCGCTGAGCACAGCATCCGCCCGCAATGCGCCGTGGATCACTGTCGGCTGGAACTGCCACAAGCGGCTGTCTTCAACTGCGCGTTCCCAACGCCCGAGCAGTGACGCTGGCACGAGGCCGGTCGCGGCAGCTCGATCCATGGTCGAGACGCACGCGCGCAAGCACTCGCTCGCTGACTGAACCGGTAGCCCGGCATCGGCAACCACACTGGTCGGGAGCGAGTGGATTGCTGCGATCGCCCGACCGATAGAGTCCGCGATGCTGTTGGGTCCGCCGATGTATGAGACCAATGGCACAGCGGAGCCGTAGACGAATTCGTAGACGATGGCCCGACTGCCGTCGACGGCCACCTGGCCGGCGAAGGTGGAGACCGTGAACGGCAGACGCGACCGAACGCCGGCGCTCAGAGCCCGCAGCGCGACGAGGTCAGCCGACTGTTCGGCTTCGGCCGCTGGATTGCGGGGCACCCGGATGATCCAGTGTCGACCGTCGCGGCCGGTGATGATCGCGCTCTCGAAATCGCCGGTCCGTGAGCCGAAACTTGTGGCTGCCGCAACGTCCAGACCCGCGACGGCCGAGGTTGCCAACGCGGCTAGAGTGAGATGCGATCTGACCATACCCACAGGGTAGGTCGCCTCAGCCAGCCAATCGTCGTACGCCACGCACTTCTCCGGGGTCGCTCATATGCCGCAGTCCTTCAGTTCACGACTGCCGCTGTCTCGGTACGAGCTCGATCGTGACTACCTCGCGCGCGAGCGTGAGTCACTGTTCGACGAACTCTGGGCGGATGCCACGACTCGCGTACTCCCGGTCTTCCAAGGCTCGGCGCTGTTGGCTGGCCCCGCCGAGCTCGCGCTGCTGCCGGTTGCTGCCGTGCCAGACGCACGGCTCTGGGTCTATCTTGGCCGCACGACCGCGGCGACAGAAACCGAACCGCTTGGCACGCCCATTGTCGCGATCGAGCTCGATGATGCCGGCCACTTCGCTGAAGCCGACTGGGCAAATTTGCGCGAGGTTGGCAGTGAACTGAGCGATCGCGATGCCGGTTTGCTGACCGAAGCGCTCGGCATTCTCAATTGGCACGCCTCGCACCGGTTCTCGCCGCGGAGTGGTCAACCGACCGTCGTCGGGAAGGGCGGCTGGGTTCGCCGCGATGAGAGTTTGGACACCGAGATTTTTCCCCGCACCGATCCCGCGATCATTGTCGGAGTGGTTGATGGGGAGGATCGCATCCTGCTCGGTTCGAACGCGCTCTGGGCGAGCAACCGCTATTCGCTCTTGGCCGGTTTCGTGGAGCCGGGTGAATCGCTCGAAGCCGCGGTCCTTCGTGAAGTGTACGAAGAGGCTGGCGTACGGGTCAAAGACCCGGTGTACCTCGGCAGCCAGCCCTGGCCGTTTCCGGCATCCCTGATGGTCGGATTCACGGCGACGGTCGATACGAACCAGAGCGTTGATGCCACACCGGACGGCACCGAGATTCTCGACTTGCGGTGGTTCTCGCGCGAAGAACTCACGGCAGCCCTCGACGAGATCCGGCTGCCAGGGCCGACCTCGATTGCCCGTGCAATCATCGAAGAGTGGTTCGGTGAGCCGATTCTTGACGGCCAGCGGTGACCGAGTCTGAACCCATGCTTGCGGCGCTCGACGAGCAGCAACGTCGCGCGGCCGAGGCCCTGCTCGGACCGGTCTGCATGCTTGCCGGTGCTGGCACCGGCAAGACCAGAGCGATCACTGCCCGCATCGCGTACGGTGTCGCGACCGGCGTCTATGCGCCCGGGCGGGTGATGGCGCTTACCTTCACCGCGCGAGCCGCTGGAGAACTCCGCACACGCTTGCGTGCCCTCGGCGCTGGGAGTGTGAGTGCACGCACCTTCCATGCCTCGGCGCTCTCTCAGCTGGGCTTTTTCTGGCCCCAAGTGATCGGCGGCACAATGCCGCGACTGCTCGAAAGCAAGGCGCGACTGCTCGCACACGCCGCGGATTCGCTCAAGCTCAAGCTCGACACAGCGACGCTGCGGGATGCCGCGGCGGAGGTTGAGTGGCGCAAGACCATGAACCTCACGATCGAGCAGTACGTTGCGCGCGCGCGCCCCCTGCCGTCGACGCTCACGCTCGAGAAGATCGCCGGGCTGCAACTGGCGTACGAGAACCTCAAGGATGAGCGCCGCCAGCTCGACTTCGAGGATGTGCTGTTGGCGGCAGCCGGAATGATGGAGAACGAGGTGCGCGTCGCGCAGCAGGTGCGCGAGCAGTACCGCTTCTTCGTCGTAGACGAGTACCAGGACATCTCACCGCTGCAGCACCGGTTGCTTTCCCTGTGGCTCGGCGATCGGAACGACCTCTGCGTCGTTGGGGATGCCGCCCAGACGATCTACAGCTTTGCGGGTGCAAGCCCCGACTTTCTGCTCGGCTTCCCGAGCGAGCATGAAGACGCGCTCGTCATCAAACTCGAGCAGAACTATCGATCCTCCGCGCAGATTGTCGCCACGGCGAACCGCTTGATGAAGGGCCGCGCGGGGGCGTTGACCTTAGTCGCTGTCCCGCAAGCGAAGCTCAGCGCTCGACCGACGATCAGCGCCTTTGACTCTGACGCAGCTGAGGCTCGCGCGGTCGCCCACGCCATCGCCGCCGAGATCGGCGCAGGAATCGCACCGCAGGACATCGCCGTGCTGCACAGAATCAACGTGCAATCCGCCGTGGTCGAGACGGCGCTCAACGACGCTGGAGTTCCATCGATCGTGCGCGGATCGGTGCGGTTCTTCGACCTGAAGGAGGTCAAGGAGGCGATCATGCTGTTGCGCGGGGCATCCATCACCACCGGGCCAGAACCCCTGTTTCAGACCGTCAGCGATGTACTGCGATCCATCGGTTGGTCGCAACAGCCACCAGAAGTGCGCGGTGCGGTGCGCGATCGCTGGGAGTCGCTCAACGCCATCATCAGGCTCGCCGAGGAGACTCCGTTCGGCACGACACTTCGGCAATTCGTCATCGAGTTGACCGAACGTCAGAGTGGTCAACATGAGCCACCGCGAGCCGCTGTCACGATCACCACCCTGCACTCGGCCAAAGGACTGGAGTGGCATTCGGTGTACATCGTCGGCTTGTCAGAAGGGATGCTGCCAATCAGTTATGCAAAGGATGCTGCGGCGATCGAAGAAGAACGCCGCCTGCTCTATGTCGGCATCACGCGGGCGCAGCGCTCGCTCGCACTCTCCTGGTCGGCCAGTGGCGGGCAGGGCCGCGCAGCTGCTCGGCAGCCCAGTCGCTTCCTCGCCGACCTTGACTAGTGCCCAGATTCGCTAACAGGCGGATGCCGCGGCAATCGCACTCGGCGTGCGGTGCCCAGTCTTGCAGCGCTCGCTCGCCGGTCGCGGCCCGAATGTGCAACGACTGTGCCGGCGCTGGTCCTGCCGTCGGAGCCAGCGCGGCGAGCACCATCCGGCACGCCTGCGCGGCGGCTTCGAGCGCAAGGGGTGCAGCGTCGGCGGCACTGCGGCGGCCGAACAGTTGGCTCGCGAGCGCGGGCCACGCGGCATCCGCATCGCGATGGTGCAGTTCAAGGCAATGCAGGCAGGGGCCGGTGCCAGGGGTGACGAGTGGTCCGACCTGAACTCCGCTTTCGCTGAACACCACCGGAAGGTGCGGTACATCGCGTCGCAGCCACGCCCCACCCGCGCTCGGGGCAAGCACATAGTGGCCGACAATCACCGCGGCGTCTGCGCGCTCGGTCTCGCCGACCGTTGTCGCGGCCTCAGCCGGATCGCTCAGGGTGAGCACGCGCGATCCGCGGTTGGCGAACGCGGCAATGAGCGCATCTGCGGTCGCACCAAATCCGGCGACAACGATGGTCGGAGTCGGTACCGGCACCCCCGCGCGCTGCGTCTCGTCGGGTGCACCGAGCAGCACGCCAGCCACCGCCTCAAGGAGGGCATCGCACTCCGGAGACTCGCGACCGGCGAACATGTTCAGACCCGGGCGAGTGACACCTGCGACGAGCGCGGCAATCAACCGCTCGGTCGTTGGGCTCACATCGTCGAGTCGCACTCTCGGCGGATCAATGCCAATCTGCACGCTCATCGGCGAGCGCCACACAACGGGTAACCTTGGGTCGAGTCGCAGAATCATCGCCCCAGTGTGGGGCCGTGGCGGCCTCGAGCGTGCGGACCATCCACAGCACCTCAGCCTTCGCTTGGTCGCTCGATACCGTCGTCGTCGAGCAGGTCCTCGATGGCCCGATCGATGTCATCGGGCTCTTGGGAGCCCGTCGTCAGACGCGCGACCAGCGCAGCAGGGTCATCGACATCTTCGCCAGTCGGCACGAGGTCCGGGTGTGACCACAGTGCATCGCGCGCTTCGGCACCGACCGCATCCGATACTGCCTTCCACATGGTTGCCGCTTCGCGCAGCCGGCGCGGGCGTAGCTCGAGTCCAACGAGAGTCGAGAATGCGGATTCGGCCGGGCCACCGGAGGCGCGGCGTCGACGAACCGTTTCGGCGATCGCGGCGCTCGAGGGCAGCCGCGTGGTTGCCAGCTCGGTCACGACATCCACCCAGCCCTCGATCAGCGCGAGCATGGTTTCGAGTCGGGCCAAGGCGGCGAGCTGCTCATCAGACTTCGGGGGGATGAGCGCGCCGCTCGTCATCGCGTCACGCAACTCTTCCGGGTTCTGTGGGTCGAAGTCGGCGGCGAGCGATTCCAGCCTCGCGGTGTCGATTCGGATGCCACTGGCGAACTCGGTGATCGAGGTGAGCAGTTGCAGCCGCAACCACTTCGCGTGCCGGAACAGCCGGGCATGCGCGAGCTCGCGAACCGCGAGATACAGCTGCACCTGATCGACCGGAATGTCGAGCCCGGCGCCGAACGCCATCGCATTCTGCGGCACGATCGCGGCTTGCTGCTCATCCATCAGTGGGATACCGATGTCGCCACCGGAGACTGCTTCGCTCGAGAGCTGTCCGACGACTTGGCCCAACTGCATCGCGAACAGGGTGCCGCCGACGTTGCGCATCAGTCGACTGGCCCCCGCAATCATGTCGTCGGTCTCTGCGCTGTCGTCTGGCGCATTTTCGCGCAGCACTCCAGTGAGCGATGTCGCGATTGAATTGGCCACCGGCTCAGCCAGCTGAGTCCAGACCGGCATGGTCGCTTCGACCCACTCTTGCCTGCTCATGAGTTTCGGTTCGAGCGTGAGGGTTGTGATCGATGTCACGTCGTCGAGCCAGAGGGACGCCACGTGAAAGGCCTGCTCGAGCTGGCTGCGCTCCGCAGGCAGACTGACGACAGACGTGCGGCTGGCGATCGCCTTCGCCTGATCGAGCGCGAGGCCCCAATTAATGCCATCGCTGCTGTTGTTGAGCGCGTTCTGCAACTGTCCGATGAGTTGGGCTACCAGCGCCGGGTCGTTCGGGAGCCCGGCTGCTCCCGCGAGCTTCGCTGGATCGATATCACCCTTGCCGTCAAGAAAATCCCGAAGCATCTCGCGGAACTCATCTTCGGGGCTCTCCCGGGAATCATCAGGCATGAAAACTACGCTAGCCGTTGGCGAAGTTCCCAGCAGGGTTTTCGCCTAGGCTGGAGCCCCCGCTAGTGCGCCCGTGGCGAACAACGGGAGCTCCCAGAAGATGCTAAGGACACCGTTGGCGCTCAACACCGACCGGTATGCCGACATGGATGGCACGGGAGCATACGAGCACGAGAACGCCGCCGACGCTCAGCCACGCCGCGGCATCGGCATCATCATCGGATGGTCACTGTTGCTGTTCGCTTTGCTGGGGATCTTGGTCGTCGCATCGATGCCAGCGCCGTACGTGATCGAACAACCGGGCCCAGTTTTCGACACCCTCGGCGACGTCACTATCGGTGGCGAGGAGCTACCGATGATTCAGATCCCGCTTCAGGAGACCTTTCCGACCGAAGGCGAACTCAACATGCTCACGGTCAGCGTCAGCGGCAATCGCGAGCAGCCGCCGAGTTGGTTCGAGGTGGCGACGGCGTACTTCGACTCCAGTCGCGCGGTGGTGCCTGTCGACGTCATCTACCCGATTGGCGAGACTCTCGAAGAGTCCAACCAGCAGGGCCAGGTCGATATGGCCAACTCCCAGCGGGAAGCAATTGCGGCTGCACTCACCAACCTTGGCTACGAGTTAGCGAGCACGCTCACGGTCGTCGAGACTGTGGAAGATGGCCCAGCGGCCGGACTTCTGCAGGCCGGAGACGTTGTACTCACTGTCAACGGAGAGTCCTTCCCGGATGTTTCGGGGCTTCGTGCTGCGATCGTCAAGAATGGCGTCG
>CAZCOC010000053.1:0-8244 GCA_964500075.1 uncultured Salinibacterium sp. | reverse complement strand
TCTGGATCTGCATGAGGAACTCGACGTTCGACTGCGTCTCCTTGAGTTTGCCGAGTACGATCTCGAGCGCCTGTTGGTGGTCAAGACCGGCAAGCGCGCGGCGAAGTTTCCACGTCACCTTGACCTCTTCCGCACCCATGAGCATCTCTTCGCGGCGGGTACCGGATGCGTTGACGTCGACAGCCGGGAAGATTCGCTTGTCAGCCAGCTGGCGAGACAGGCGAAGTTCCATGTTGCCGGTGCCCTTGAACTCCTCGAAGATCACTTCGTCCATCTTCGAGCCGGTCTCGACGAGCGCGGTCGCGATAATCGTGAGCGAGCCACCCTCCTCGATGTTGCGCGCCGCGCCGAAGAAGCGCTTCGGCGGGTAGAGCGCCGAGGAGTCGACACCACCAGACAGCACGCGACCAGAAGTTGGAGCAGCGAGGTTGTACGCGCGCCCGAGTCGAGTGATCGAGTCGAGCAACACGACGACATCGTGGCCGAGCTCAACCAGTCTCTTGGCTCGCTCGATGGCGAGCTCGGCGACTGTTGTGTGGTCTTCGGCAGGACGGTCGAACGTCGAGGCGATGACCTCACCCTTGACGGTGCGCTGCATATCGGTCACTTCTTCTGGACGCTCGTCGACCAGCACAACCATGAGGTGAACCTCCGGGTTGTTCTTCGAGATCGCGTTGGCAATCGCCTGAAGAACGAGCGTCTTGCCCGCCTTGGGCGGCGAGACGATGAGTCCGCGCTGACCTTTGCCGATCGGCGACACAAGGTCGATAATGCGGGTCGATAGCGTTGCGGAGTCGGTCTCGAGACGCAGTCGTTCTTGCGGATAGAGCGGGGTCAGCTTGCCAAACTCGACACGGTTGGCGGCCTCTTCGATCGGCAACCCGTTGATCGAGTCGATGCGCACTATTGCGTTGTACTTTTGGCGACCCTGATTGTTGTCACTCTCGCGCGGCTGGCGAATCGCGCCGACGACTGCGTCACCCTTGCGCAGGTTGTACTTTTTGACCTGACCGAGCGAAACGTAGACATCGTTGTTGCCAGGAAGGTAGCCGGAGGTGCGCACGAACGCGTAGTTGTCGAGGACATCGAGGATGCCTGCGACCGGGATAAGAATGTCGTCTTCGGTGATCTCCGGCTCAAAGTCGTCGCCGATCGGGCCACGGCCGCGCTTGCGGTCACGGTACCGGTTGCGACCGCTGCGCTCGACGCCGTCATCGTCTTGGCCGCGCTGCTGCTGCGGCTGACCGTTACGGTTGCCGGCACCCGGTTGATCAGAGTCACGCTGGTCCGCATCATGCTGCTGCGACCCGTTCTGCTGGCGCCCGTTCTGCTGGCGCGTACCTTCGGCATTCGCACCTCGGTTGCGATTGCGGTTGCGCGAGCTGCGAGTTCCGCCGCCCTCTGGCTGGCCAGCGTCAGCGTCGTCAGTTTCGACCTGCTCGCCACTCGCTGCGGCGCGATCAGTTGGATCGACCTCAGCGCTGTCGACATGAGCGCTGTCGACATCAGCGCTGTCGATATCAGCGCTGTCGACATCAGCGCTGTCGATATCAGCGCTGTCGACATCAGCGGCGGGTCCGTGAGCGACGGCTGGCACGGCATCCGGAACCGGAGCCCCGGGCGGCAACTCGGTCGACCCGATGATGTCGGTGTCTGCGCTCGTCACTCGGCGCGAAGTTCGCTTGCGAACCGCAACTGGCTCCGGTGCTCCCTCGATCGTGTCGAGGTCTTGTTGGGTTGTTGGGCTGGTCTCGTCCAGAGCATCCACGAGTTCTCCTTTGCGAAGTTTTGAAGCACCAACGATGCCGCGCTCGAGTGCGAGAGCCTGTAGCTCTGGCAGCCGAAGTGCGATCAAGGTGGCACGCGATTCCGCGCCAGATGCGCGGAGGTTGACGTCAGTCACTGCTTGGGGTTCCTTTCCCCGACCGAGAACCTATTCGCCTCGGTGGAGAGCTGATCGCCCACCACAACCGCGCGGTAGCGCAGAAATAAAAGTGGTGGGTCAGGGGTGATGGTGCAACTGGGGCGCTTTCGATGTTCGAGAGCTCCGACCTAGTGCAGTTGTACTGTAGCACCCTTGAAGTCGACAGCCAGCATGAGCGCGCGCCACGGTGGGTCGGATGCCGCGGCAACGAGTTCCACGGCCCTCTGCCGCTGAGCGGGGTCGTTGGCGAGCACGAGCAACGACGGCCCGGCTCCGGACACGACCGCCGCGAGGCCTTCAGCACGCAGCATGGCGATGAGCGAACTCGTCTGGGGCATCGCGCTTGAGCGGTAGTCCTGATGGAGTCGGTCCTCCGTAGCCTGAAGGAGCAACTCGGGGCTCTGCACGAGGGCGGCGATGAGGAGCGCCGTCCTTGAGATGTTGAAGACCGCATCCTCATATGGCACCGAGGCAGGTTGCAGGCTCCTTGCATGCTTCGTTGACACCGTCATTGCCGGCACAAACACGACTGGAGAAACCCCGCGATGCACGACGAGCTTCTTTGCACGTGGTCCCTGCGCGGTGGTCCACGCGATCGTCAGTCCACCGAACAGCGCCGGAGCAACATTGTCAGGATGCCCCTCGAGCTCGGTCGCGAGGCCGAGCAAGCCTTCTGAATCGATCTCGACGATCCCGTCGAGAAGCCCGCGGGCAGCCATGATCCCTGAGACGATCGCAGCCGCACTCGATCCGAGCCCGCTGCCGTGCGGGATGACATTGCGGGCTTCGAGGTGCAAGCGGGGAAGTGGCTGACCAGCGTGCTCGAACGTGCGCGCGATTGCGCGAACCACCAGGTTCGAGGCATCCCGGGGTACGTCCTTCGCGCCGACACCCTCGATCGCAAAGGAGAGTGCTGGGTTAGCGCTTTTCTCGGTGCCACCGCTCGAGGTGACCTTCAGCTCGTCATACAACCCCAGCGCCAAGCCGAGGGTATCGAAACCCGGTCCGAGGTTGGCTGAAGTGGCTGGAACCCGAACTGTGACGGATCGATGCGCCACCACGCTCACCGGACGGCCGCGCTCACCGGACGGCCGCGCTCACGCGCAGACCCGGCTCACGCCGCCACCAAGCCGAGCGCATCCGCCACTTCTGCCGTATCAACAGCGACAACGGTCGGCTGTATGTCAATGCCGTCTGCACCGCGAAGCGCCCACTGCGGGTCCTTGAGGCCGTGACCGGTCACGGTCAGCACGACGGTCGAATCGCGAGGAATCTCGCCGGCCTCCGCTCGGTCGAGGAGCCCCGCGACGCTGATGGCCGACGAGGGCTCCACGAATATCCCGACCTCAGCGGACAGGATGCGGTACGCGGCCAGAATCTGCTCGTCGGTGATCGAGCCAAAGTAGCCCTTACTGTCAGCATGAGCGGCAAGTGCAAGATCCCACGAGGCAGGATTGCCGATGCGGATTGCGCTCGCGATCGTCTCGGGGTTCTTCACGACCTCGCCGATAACGAAGGGCGCCGACCCGCTGGCTTGGAATCCGAACATCCGCGGCAGCTTTGTCGTCGCACCGCGATCGAGTTCTTCGCGATAGCCGCGGTGGTATGCGGTGTAGTTTCCGGCGTTCCCAACGGGGATGAACTGGAAGTCGGGGGCATCTCCGAGCACCTCGACGACTTCAAACGCTGCCGTCTTTTGACCTTCGATGCGATCCGGATTGACGGAGTTGACGAGGTGCACCGGGTATTTGTCAGCGAGGTCGCGGGCGATTTCAAGACAGTCATCGAAGTTGCCCTGTAACTGAATGAGCTGAGCGTCGTGGGCGACCGCCTGGCTGAGTTTGCCCATCGCGATCTTGCCTTCTGGAACAAGCACCGCTGCCGTGATGCCAGCGTACGCAGCGTAGGCAGCAGCCGAGGCAGACGTGTTACCCGTCGAAGCGCAAATCACCGCTTTTGCGCCGTGCTCGACGGCCTTCGAAATCGCCATCGTCATGCCCCGATCTTTGAATGACCCGGTCGGGTTCATGCCCTCGAACTTGACCCAGACGCGGGCGCCCGTGCGTGCAGACAACGCCGGTGCCGGGATGAGCGGAGTGCCACCCTCCCCGAGCGTGATGATCGGTGTTGCGTCTGAGATGTTCAATCGATCGGCGTATTCGCGGAGTACTCCCCGCCACAGGTTGGCCACGGTTTACAGTCCTTCAACTCTCAAGACGGAGACGACTCGTGCGACGACGGCACTTGCATCTAGATCGACAACGGTCGAAGCAAGGGCTTCCTCCGAGGCTTCGTGGGTGACTATCACAAGGCTAGCGGTGGGCCGAGAATCTTCCTGACCGCTCGCAACCGACTGCGAGACCGCCTCGACGGAAACGCCGCGGTCGCTGAACAGCGTGGCGATGGCCGCGAGCACTCCCGGCTCGTCGACGACCGTCAGGGTGATCTGATACCGAGTGATAACGCTTGAGATCGGGAGCACCGGGAGGTTCGCGTGCGTCGACTCAGCAACGCCTGGGCCGCCTGCGACATGCCGGCGCGCTGCGGAAACGAGGTCGCCAAGCACGGCAGATGCGGTCTCCCGGCCGCCAGCGCCTGCACCGTAGAACATCAGACTGCCGGCGGCCTCTGCCTCGACGAAGACCGCGTTGTTTGCGCCGTGCACGGCCGCTAGCGGATGATCTCGGGGTACTAGAGCTGGATGCACTCGGGCTGACACGCCATCGACGCCCGTCGCGGCATCCGTCAGTCGCTCGCAGATGGCTAGCAACTTCACGACGTAGCCGGCTTTGCGGGCTGAGGTGACCTGATCAGCGGTAATCGCGCTGATCCCTTCGCGGTGCACTTTTTCGAGCGGAACAGTGGTGTGGAACGCGAGGCGCGCCAGAATCGTGGCCTTCTGGGCCGCATCGAACCCCTCGATGTCTGCAGTCGGGTCGGCTTCGGCATACCCGAGCCGGGTTGCTTCATCGAGTGCGACCTGAAACGGATCCCCGGTGGTATCCATACGGTCGAGAATGTAGTTCGTCGTGCCGTTGACGATGCCGAGGATGCGCCTAACCCGGTCGCCTGCGAGGCTATCGCGCAGCGGCCGGATGATCGGAATTGCGCCACCAACGGCCGCCTCGTAGTAGAGCTGAGCACCAACTCGCTCTGCCGCTTCGAACAGCTCAGGCCCGTGCGTGGCCAGCAGAGCCTTATTGGCGGTAATGACGTCTGCGCCAGAGTCCAGGGCCTGCAGGATCCAGGAGCGTGCCGGCTCGATTCCGCCGATGAGTTCAATGACGATGTCGGCCCCACGAATGAGCGATTCTGCATCCGTCGTGAGCAGCTCGCGCGGAATCTCGGTGTCGCGCTTGGCGTCAAGGTCGCGCACAGCGACGCCGACGAGTTCAAGTCCCGCCCCAACACGGGCGGCGAGCTCGTCACGATGTTCGATGAGAAGGGACGCGACCTGAGAACCGACACTCCCGCCGCCGAGCATGGCCACCCGCAACGTGCGATCCTCGATCACTTCTTCTCCCTCTGGGCAAAACCATGCCCGGCAAAATCACGCAGGCCAACATCGCGAGATAGCAGGTCTTCTTCGGTCTCGCCGCGGATGATCAGTCGCGCGACGCCGTCGAGCACGGCGACCACGGGGGGGCGGGCCAGATAGTTGTAGTTGCTCGCCATCGCCCAACCGTACGCACCGGTCGCCGGAATGGCGAGCAGGTCGCCAGCTGCGACATCGCCGGGCAGGTAGTCGGCGTGCACGAGTATGTCGCCGGATTCGCAGTGCTTGCCAGCGATCCGCACGAGCGTCGGTGAGGCCTGGCTTGTGCGACTCACGATTCGCGCCGAGTAGTCCGCGCCATATAGCGACGGGCGAATGTTGTCACTCATTCCGCCATCGACGCTCACGTACTTTCGCACCGCGACACCGTCGACGATCACATCCTTGATCGTGCCAACCGTGTAGACCGTGGCGGTGGACGGTCCAATGATCGACCGCCCAGGCTCGACGGCGATTATCGGAACGGGCACGCCGTGCTGCGCCGCACCCTCGGCGACGATATCCGCGAAGCGCGCGGCGAGTTCGGCGATCGGCATCGGCTCATCGGCGCTCGAGTACGCGATGCCGAATCCGCCACCGAGGTTCAGCTCGGGTACGGGGCCGTCCTTGAGCAGTTCGGCGTGCAAAGCGAACAGTCGCTTGGCCGACTCAGCAAATCCTTCGGATTCGAAGATCTGTGACCCGATGTGTGAGTGGAGCCCGAGAAAACGCAGGGATCTGTGCGACCGGATGCGAGCGACGAGTGCCGGGGCATCCGCCAGTGGAATACCGAACTTCTGGTCTTCGCGCGCGGTTGCAAGGTACTCATGGGTGCTCGCGTGCACCCCGCTGTTAATCCGCAACCGCACAGCCTGAACGCGGTCGTGGCGAACGGCGGCTTCGGCAACCCGCTCGATCTCGACCGCGCTGTCGATGACGATCGCACCGACACCGACGCGCACGGCGCGATCGATCTCGGCCGGACTCTTGTTATTTCCGTGGAGGCCGAGGCGAGCCGGATCGACGCCGCCGGCAAGGGCGACCGCGAGTTCTCCACCGCTCGAAACGTCGATGTTTAGGCCTTCTCCCGTCACCCACCTCGCGACTTCGGTGCACAGAAAGGCCTTGCCTGCGTAGTACACCTTCGCGGACGAGCCGACTCGCGCGAGTTCGCGATCGAATGCGTGCCGAATCTCGCTGGCCCGAGAAACCGCGTCTGACTGATCGACTACGTAAACCGGCGTGCCGAACTCAGCAACGATCGCGCTCACTGCAACCCCGGCGATCTCAACTTCGCCAGACGCAGCCCGCCGCGCGCCCCGCGACCAGACCGCACTCGGCAACTCGTTGGCGTCGTTTGGCACGGCAAGCCACAACGGCGCGAGCGGGTTGCTTGGCACAGAGACCTCGAGGGAGTAGGAGCAGGATGCGACTCCCAATCCTACCGTTTCGTCTGCTACGCGGCCGGGCAGACGCCAACGGTCGACAGGCTCGGACCGGCAAGTGGAGTGCCATCGCCGTTGATGTCGATCACGAGATTCGTCCCGTCAACCTTGACGTCTTCGATCGTGAGGGCCGTCGGTATTTGGTCGGCAACGCAGAACGTGCGCGAAGCCAGCAGCGTACCCGCGATCGAAGAAAACAGCGGGTTGGCCTGAAGATCGGCGACCGAGATCTTGTCCTCGCCGAGGTAGATCGTCTGCGGGGCGAAACTGATGCCCCCTTCCGCTGCGCCGGGGAGTAGGTCGACAGCGACCGGGATCGTGATGAAGACGAGCGACAATTCAGTCCCGATCTGGATGACGCCATCCTGCAGCTCAATGGTGTTGAGTTCGAGCCCACTCAGGAAGCCAGCGAGCTTGCGCACATTCGCTTCGGTGACGGTCACCGTGATGCCAAGTTGTTCAACTGGCAGGGTGCCGTCGAGAGGGACGCCGACGGCCGCGATGCTCGCTCGACCGCTGACTGGCCCGAGCGCGAATTCAGTGACCTCGATATCGACGCGATCGATCGTGCCTGACAACGCCTGCAGGATCACCGATCCGGGCCCGATTGTCACGGTAACCGGCGTCGACGGCTCAATCGGCAGTACCTGCACAATCTGTTCGCGAACGTAGTTTTCAGCGTATTGGCGTACGAAGTTCTCGGCCACAACGAATGCGATGACTCCAAGGACCACAAGAACGACCAGGGCGATCAACCAGCCGAGCCATCGCCTGCGCTTCTTGGGCGGAGGCGGGTTTTCGAACACGACCATTTCCGTGGGCGCGGGTGAGTTCTCAAGGGGCTCGTCCCTCGGCGCGATCGGCTCTGCCATGTCGTCACATCCTTTCTGGAGCGCTGACGCCCAGGAGGGCGATGCCGTTGCGGAGCACCTGACCGACCGCATCATTGAGCCATAGGCGGGTGCGGTGCAGGTCGGTCACGGGGTCTTCGCCGAGCGGAGTCACTCGGCAGCTGTCGTACCAGCGATGATAGGCCCCGGCAAGTTCCTCGAGGTAGCGAGCCACTCGGTGCGGTTCACGCAGCTCGGCGGCCTGCCGAACGAGCCTGGGGTACTCGGCCAGCACGCCGAGCAGGATGCTTTCGGTTTCGTGATCGAGCAACCCAGGTTTGAAAGCACTCCGCTCGACACCGGATTCGCCCGCGTTCCGCGCCACCGAGTGGGTGCGGGCATGGGCGTACTGCACGTAGTAGACCGGGTTGTCATTCGTGCGACGGCCCCACAGTTCGAGATCGATGTCCACTTGCGAGTCGATGGACGAGCGCACGAGCGCGTAGCGAC
>CAZCOC010000052.1:0-8279 GCA_964500075.1 uncultured Salinibacterium sp. | reverse complement strand
TTCGCCTATCCACAAGGAGTCCCGTGCCCGGCACGAAGAAACTCGTCATCGTCGAGTCGCCAACCAAGGCAAAGACGATCGCCCAGTACCTGGGCGACGGGTATGACGTTCAGTCCTCGGTAGGGCACATCCGTGACCTCATCGAACCCAAGAATCTTCCGCCAGAACTCAAGAAGGGTTCCCTCGGAAAGTTCTCGGTTGACGTCGAGAATGGCTTCGAGCCGTACTACGTCGTCTCGGATGCGAAGAAGAAGACGGTCGCCGATCTGAAACGTGCACTGAAAGGCGCGGACGAATTGTTTCTCGCGACCGATGAAGATCGTGAGGGCGAGGCCATTGCGTGGCACCTGCTGCAGGAGTTGAAGCCCAAGGTCCCGGTCAAGCGGATGGTCTTTCACGAGATCACCAGGGACGCCATTCAATTCGCGATTGCCAACCCCCGTGAACTCGACACGGCTCTGGTTGACGCGCAAGAGACTAGGCGCATCCTCGATCGGCTGTACGGCTTCGAGGTATCGCCAGTGCTGTGGCGCAAAGTGGGCCCCGGACTGTCAGCTGGTCGCGTGCAGTCCGCCGCTACTCGACTGGTGGTCGATCGCGAACGCGAACGCTTGGCCTTTGTTGCCGCCGGCTACTGGGACCTCATCGCCACGCTGACCCCGGAGGTTGAAGCGAGCGAGTTCGATTGCAAACTCGTGCGTCTCGATGGCAAGCGCATCGCCACCGGTCGAGACTTCGATGACCAGGGCACAGTGAAGGCCGACGTCGTGGTTGTCGAAGAGGCGGCGGCAACCGCCCTCGCCGAGGCGCTGCGCGAACCCGGGGTGCCGATCACGGTCACGAGGGTCGAGTCGAAGCCCTACACTCGGCGACCGGCTTCCCCGTTCACGACCTCCACGCTCCAGCAGGAAGCTGGCCGCAAACTCCGGTTCTCGGCGCGACAGACAATGAGTGTCGCCCAGTCGCTTTACGAGAACGGCTACATCACGTACATGCGCACGGATTCGCCGACGCTCTCACCGCACGCGATCGAGACGGCGCGCAGCCAAGCGCGTGCCCTGTACGGTCCTGCATCGGTGCCGGATGCTCCCCGCGTCTACACCTCGAAGTCAAAGAATGCGCAAGAAGCGCACGAAGCAATTCGACCTTCTGGAGACACCTTCCGCACGCCGAGCGAGTTGCAGTCGGTGCTTCGCGGCAACGATTTTAAACTCTACGAATTGATCTGGAAGCGCACCATTGCATCCCAGATGGCCGACGCGAAAGGCTCAACCGCGTCCATCACAATCGGGGCAGGCCCGACCGTCTCGGGCACGATGGCCGAATTCGTGGCCGCTGGAACGATCATCACGTTCCGCGGCTTCATGCTCGCGTATGAAGAGGGCACAGACGAAGTGCGCAACGAGCAGGTCGAGCCAACGGAGGCCGGACTTCCGCCGCTCACTGAGGGCCAGTCCCTCAGGCTCGTCGAGGTCGAAGCCAAGGGCCACGAAACCTCCGCGCCGCCCCGCTACACCGAAGCGAGCCTCGTCAAGCAGCTCGAGGAGCTCGGCATTGGCCGCCCATCGACCTACGCGAGCATCCTCTCGACGATCATCGACCGCGGCTACGTGACGCCGCGCGGCCAGGCTCTCGTGCCCAATTGGATCGCGTTCTCGGTCGTGCGCCTGCTTGAGGAGTACTTCGGCGACCTCGTCGAGTACACCTTCACGGCCGAGATGGAAGACGACCTCGACCGCATTGCCGACGGTAAGGCCGACCGGGTGGACTGGCTCAATGGCTTCTATTTCGGCAGCCAAAAGCATCGGGGCCTTCGCACCGTCATCGACAACCTCGGAGACATCGACGCGCGTGAGATTAACTCGATCAGAATAGCCGACGACGTGACGTTGCGGATTGGCAAGTACGGCCCATATCTGGAAGCGCCGAGCGACGACCCTGAGGTGCCGCGCCGGGTCAATATTCCAGAGACGCTCGCGCCAGACGAATTGACCGCCGAGAAGGCCAGGGAACTCATCGATGCGCCGGTGCTTGGCGACCGCCTCATCGGGGTTAATCCGGAGAGTGGCAAAGAGATTGTTGCGAAGGATGGGCGTTTCGGCCCGTACATCACCGAGCTCGAACCGGAGCTGCCGCCAGCTGAGCCAGAATTCGTGCTTGACAAGAAGACTGGAGAACTGAAGGAGAAGAAGCCGAAGAAGGCTGCCGTCGTCAGGCCGCGCACCGCATCCATCTTCAAGTCGATGGATCTAGCAACCATCGATCTGGAAACAGCGCTTCGCCTGTTGAACCTCCCGCGCGTCGTCGGTGTCGACGCGGATTCAGGCGCTGAGATCACGGCGCAGAACGGTCGCTATGGTGCGTATCTCAAGAAGGGCACCGACACGCGATCGCTCGTGAGCGAAGACCAGATCTTCGACATCGATCTCGCGGGAGCGCTCGAGCTGTACTCGCAACCGAAGTATGGCGCTCGCGCTGCATCAAGCGCGCTCATGGAGTTCGACGCCGATCCCGAGAGTGGCAAGCCGATCAAGATCAAGGACGGTCGCTTTGGCGTCTATGTCACGGACGGCGTGACCAATGCGACGGTTCCCCGCGGCGAGGCCGTTGAAGAGATCGACTTCGAGCGCGCGGTGCAATTGCTCGCAGATAAGCGTACAAAGGGCCCGGCCAAGCCGAAGAAGCGACCCGCGACCAAGAAGCCAGCGGCCAAGCGAGCAACGGCTGCGAAGTAATGCGCGGCCTGTTCATCACCCTTGAGGGCGGCGACGGGTCGGGCAAGTCGACGCAATCAACCTTGCTCATTGAATGGCTGCGTGCAATTGGCCGTGAGGTCGAAGAGAGCAGAGAACCTGGCGGTACCGAGCTGGGGCTCGAGCTGCGGGAGATCATTCTTCACCGGCGCGGGTACATCGCTCCGCGGGCTGAGGCACTGCTGTATGCGGCGGATCGCGCCCACAACGTCGCGACAAAGGTTCGACCAGCGCTTGAGCGCGGCGCGGTCGTACTGCAGGATCGCTACCTCGACTCTTCTGTCGCCTATCAAGGTGCCGGTCGCGTGCTCGACCCAGAAGAGGTGCGCGGCATATCGCTCTGGGCCACCGAAAACCTGGTTCCTGACCTGACGATTTTGCTCGACCTCGATCCAGCGGCGGGGGCCGGCCGATTGGTTGGCACGCGCGACAAGTACGATCGGCTCGAGGACGAGGCGATCGACTTCCACAGCCGAGTGCGCGCGGCCTACCTCGCGCTCGCGGCGCGCGAACCGACACGATTCTTGGTCTTGGATGCCACGGGTTCAGTCCAATCGATCGCCGCCGCAATTCGGCAGCGGGTCGAGAGACTTCTTCAACCATGAGTTATTGGAACGACGTGGTCGGACAGGCCGAGGCGATAGCGGTTGTCGAGGCGGCTGCAGCGGCATCCGCCGTCGGTGGCTCTGACGACTCATCGATGACCCACTCGTGGCTCATCACTGGACCGCCGGGCTCTGGTCGCTCCAATCTGGCATTTGCGTTCGCGACCGCACTCATGAGCCCGGGAACGCCGGACGGCGACGAGGCGACACAACGGCAGGTGGATGCGAGAACGCATCCTGACCTGTCGGTCATCAGCACCGAGAAAGTCATCATCACGATCGAGGAGGTGCGTGCGCTCGTGACGACTTCGCAGTTTTCCCCTTCGGTCTCGCGCTATCGCGTGCTCATTATCGAGGACGCGGATCGCATGACAGAGCGAACCTCGAACGTGCTGCTGAAGGCGCTTGAGGAGCCACCACCGCGAACCGTTTGGATTCTGTGCGCCCCGAGCGAGGCTGACCTGATCCCGACAATTCGATCGCGTGTTCGTTCTGTGCGGCTGCGCGTCCCTGCGGTTGCCGAGGTCGCCGCATTGCTGACCAAACGAGACGGTGTCGATCCGGCCGTTGCAGCCCGGGCAGCGCTTGAGGCTCAATCCCATATTGGTATGGCGCATCGTCTTGCAACGAACGCTGAAGCCCGCGAACGACGGGATCGCACGCTGGGCATCGCGCTCGGACTCGGCTCCGTTTCCGCTGCGGTGATCGCTGCGGCGAGCTATCTCGAACTCGCCAAAGCCGACGCGGCCGCAATCACCGAGGAACGAAACGCTCAGGAGCGTGAAGGTGCGCTGCGTTCGCTCGGGGTCGAGCCGGGCGGCACAGTGCCACCGGCGCTGCGCGCCCAATTGCGGGCACTCGACGAGGACCAGAAGCGTCGGGCCACCAGGAGCCTGCGAGACGGGATCGATCGAATCATGGTCGACCTGCTGTCGCTGTATCGCGACATCCTGCTTCTGCAACTTGGGGCCACGACCGAGTTGGTCAATGTCGCGATCCTTGACGCCATTGTCGCGGCGAGTCAGTCGTGTTCGCCGGCCGAAACCCTCGCCATGATGGATGCCATTGCCATTGCTCGGCGGCGCATCGCCAGCAACGTCGCTCCGGCTCTTGCGCTTGAAGCAATGCTCGTCGTCGGCATCCGGGTCGGCGGTGCGGCCAGTGACCCCAACTAGGCTGAGCGCGTGACCGAAAGATCAGCGGCTGTGTCGCGCCGCAGCGTTCCAACGGCGCGAATTCGACTCGTCGCGGCAGTGGCCCTCCTCACCGTGCCGGCGCTCTTGACCGGATGCTTGAACATTGTCAGCGCGCCGGTCGATTCGAAGCCGACAGGCGAGTCTGTGGCCGCGAACTTGGTGCCGTACTACTCTCAAGTGCTCAGGTGGGTCGACTGTGACGATGGTGCCGAGTGCGCAACAGCGATCGCCCCGCTCGACTGGGAGAACCCCTCAGCGGCCACCGACATTGAGCTCGCTCTGGCGCGGCATCAGGCCACCGGTGCGAAAATCGGTTCGCTCTTTGTGAACCCCGGAGGCCCTGGCGCCTCTGGCTACGACTTCATCCATGATGATGTCGACTACGCGGCGAGCGCTGAGCTGCAAGCGCGCTTCGATGTTATCGGGTGGGACCCCCGCGGGGTCGGACGCTCATCGGCCGTTGCCTGTTACGACGGCCCCCGGCTCGACGACTTCATCTTCGGGATCCCGGAGGCAGCTATCGGCACGCAGGGGTGGATCGAGGCGGTGACTCAGACCTCGATTGACTTCGGTCAGGCCTGTCTCGAGAACACCGGGGGACTGCTGCAGTTCGTCGACACGCAGAGCACGGTGAACGACCTCGACATGCTCCGCGCAATCGTCGGTGACCCGAAGCTCAACTATCTCGGATACTCCTACGGCAGCGACATCGGTTCGTACTACATCGAGCGGTTCCCCGACCGGGTTGGGCGCATCGTGGTCGATGGGGCCACCGACTCATCCATATCGGTGTTCGAGGTCGGACTGACCCAGACCAAGGGATTCCAGCGCGCGCTCGAGAACTATCTGGCGGTGTGCGCCGAGAACTTCGACGATTGCCCGTTCACTGGCAACCTCACTGCGGATCTCGGCACCATTCGCGGCCTCTACGACGCGCTTGACGCGAGTCCGATCCCGGGGGCGGACGGGCGCTTGATGGATGCCGGTGTGCTCGACCTTGCCATGAAGACAGCGCTCTATTCAGAGGACTCTTGGCCGTTCCTTAACGATCTTTTCTCTGAGGCGCTCGTCGGCGAAACCGAGACGGCTTTCTTCCTCACCGACTTCTATTACAGCCGGGATGTTGACGGCACCTACGCCGACAACTCGCTCGAGGCGTTCATCGCGATCTACTGCGTCGACTATCCGGTGGAAACCGACCCGATGGTGCTTGCCGAACAAACGCAACTTCGCAAGGCGGCTTCACCGACGATGTACCGCAACCTTCCCCCGATTGGCGATCAAACATGCATCAACTGGCCGTTCCAATACGCCGGTCCACCCATCACTGCGTTGACCGGAGCCGGTGCGCCACCGGTGCTGATCGTCTCAACGACCGGCGATCCCGCAACCCCGTATGAGTGGGGGGTCGCACTGGCCGAGCAGTTGCAGAGCGGCGTGCTGGTGACCTTCAACGGCGAGGGGCATACCGCGTACACGCAAGGCGATCCGTGCATTGTCGACGTCGTTGATCGCTACTTCGTCGACGGCGACGTGCCATCGGCTGACCCAAACTGCGCCGGCTGAGCACCGACCGTCTTGCGGCCTTCGCAAGTCAAAAACTTGCACTCTGTGCAATAATAACGGGATGAGCGACACGGCCCCCGGCGACCTCGGCTTGCGCGAGCGCAAGCGGCTCGCAACCCGTCGCTCCATCCAGCTGGCAGTACTGACACTCGTGTCAGAGCGGGGCCTCGACGGAGTCACAATCGATGAGATAGGCCGTGAGGCCGACGTTTCACCGCGCACCTTCTTCAACTACTTCGCGACCAAAGAAGAAGCCATGCAGGGCGATACCCCCACGCTCTCAAGCGTTGACACTGAACGCTTTCTCAGCGGAGCCGACGGAGTCGATGTGCTTGACGGCCTCGAGCGCTTGCTGATCGAAGCGAGCCAAACGCGGGTTCAGGATCTGCAACTCGTACAGCTGCGGCACGCAGTGCTCAAACGATACCCGCAGCTCTTTGCGACGCGAATTGTTGCCATGCGTGCGTTCGAGGACGAAGTCGCAGCGATCGTGCGAATGCGGCTTCTGCTCGACTCGCCGCACCTAGCCGCCGATGAAGCACACCTCACCGGCCGTGCACGCTTGGTAACCTTGGTCGCTTTTGCGGCAATGCGCAACGCCTGGGCCCAGTGGGCGACTGGGGATGCCGCGGCGAGCCTGCCCGACGAACTCGCGAGCTCGTTCCGCGAGCTCAAGGCCCTCTTCGCGGCAGAGCCCGGATGATTCTCGGCTACAGTATGAAGCTGTGTCTCGGTACTTTCGTGACCCGCCGCCTTAGCTCAGTCGGTAGAGCATCTCACTCGTAATGAGAAGGTCAAGAGTTCGATTCTCTTAGGCGGCCCCGTTCAAACTGTATCGTCCGTGCAGCGGCGCGCGACCGTGCTTGGGTAGCATTACTGGGTGACTGAGCCAGGAAACGTCCAGCCGGAAGAGCCTGTGACGCGGCGTTCGCTTCGGCAGGGCGGTGCCCGGCCTGCAGCCCCTCCGCCCGCACAGTACGCGGCGGGCCAGATTGAGCGAGTGCCGTTCGACGTCCAAGCGTACGCCGCGAAACCCGCTCCCACCGGCAAGCGGGGAATCGCGGGACTCATCGCGCGCCATCCGACCGCATGGCTCGCGTCCGCTCTTTCGCTGGCCTTTCTCGTTCTTGCGACGAGCGCCTTCTTCATCGGCGTCTCGGCCGGTTCACAAGCGGCAGGCGTCGTGCCGGTACCCACCGAAAGTGCTGTCGCGCCCAGAGCACAGCCGGGTTCGATACCAGGGGCAACCAGACTTCGCACCTGCAGCATCTCGGGGATCGCCGCCGATCCAAGGCTGAGTGACTTCACCGGCTACGTCGTGAACGCCGCGACCGGTGAGCTCCTGTTCGATCGCGGCGGTACCGCTCCGAATCGCACGGCCGACGTTCTCCAGTTGATCACCGCATCGGCCGCCGTTTCCGTGCTCGGCGCTGACACCAGACTCGTGACCAAAGTCGTCGCAGGCACAACGCCCGGCACAATCGTGTTGGTCGGCGGCGGGGATGCCACGCTCGCAACCACCACCTCGACGTTCTACGCCGGCGCCGCGCAGGTTTCTGATCTGGCTGCTCAAGTGAACGCCAACTTCAGGTCATTGAACGGGCCTACCGCTGAGATCACAAACATCGTGCTCGACGCGAGTCTGTGGGACCCTTCTGACCGTTGGGATTCGACCTGGCCCGAGAGAGCTCGCACCTCCGGCTCGCAGGCACAAGTGACTGCGCTCATGGTCAATGGCGACCGGGCAGACCCGAGTCAGGACCTGAGCCCGCGCAGCACCGATCCGATCGGCAATGCTGGCGCAGCTTTTGCTGACGCTCTTGGCCTTGACTCGGTGACCTTCTCGAGCGGTGCCGCAGTCGGCTCAACCGTGCTCGGCCAGGTTCAATCCCAACCGATCAGCGTGCTCGTTGGGCAAATGCTTCTCACGGGCGACCGTGCGCTCGCCGAAACTCTCGCACGTCTTGTCTCGAAATCGTCCGGACTCGGCGGCACCGCGGCATCCTTAAATCAGACGATGACTGCAGCGATGGCCAGCCTTGACCTGACCGTGACTGGCCTGACTATTCGGGACGGCTCAGGTCTGAGCGACGCGAACTCGGTCTCCCCGCAGTTCATCACGCAACTGTTGCAGAAGATCCGCGCCAACGAGTTCAACC
>CAZCOC010000051.1:0-8319 GCA_964500075.1 uncultured Salinibacterium sp. | reverse complement strand
CCACCGTGTTGGCAAGCGGCTTCTCGCAGAACACATGCTTGCCAGCCTCGAGCGCAGCGATCGCAATTTCTGCGTGTGAATCACCGGGGGTGCAAATGTCGATCACGTCGATGTCGTCGCGCTCGATGACCTCACGCCAATCGGTTGCGGCGGCATTCCAGCCAAACTTCTCGCGAGCCAACTCGGTGCGCTCGGGGTCTCGCCCGACAATAACCGACATCTGCGGCGCAAGAGGCAGGTCAAAGAACCGGGGAGCAACGCGCCAGCCTTGCGAGTGGGCGGCCCCCATGAAACCGTGGCCGATCATTGCGACGCGGAGGGGAAGTTGATTCATGATGTTGACTCCTTCGGCCCGACCCGGGCGATCGTCAGCTGGCTCGACTTTTTCACTTGCCAAGGAACAAGTATCGTCAGTTCCTGAGCGCGGCAAGCGCCCCTAGCTAGTATCGCGGGCGGGCCGACTATCAACACCAAGCGTCTGGGGGCCCGTCGTGCAACTGGTTCCAATCCCGTCGCCAGGTGTGCCCCTGCACTTCGGCGCACAAGGATCCCCGGTCGTCGTAGTGGTGCACGACGACTACGGACGTCTTCCGTGGCTCGAGCCATACGCCGAAGCGCTGTCGTCGCGCGGATTTCGCGTGGTCGTCCCCGATTTCTACGGTGGCTTCTGCACGACGGATGCCGCGACCGCCGCCGAACTTCGGGACTCGCTCGCGGCATCCGTCGCTCTCGACCTCATCGACGGCGCGATAGCTCGGTCAGACGGTGACAGCTCGGTCGTCGGGGCCGTCGGCTTCTCGCTTGGTGGAGTGCTTGCGATGCGGTTCGCGCAGTCTGGGAGAACGGCGGCGGCCGTTTCGTATTACGCGAGCCTGCCTTCCGACGAACACGCGGTCATCCCATGTCCTGTGCTGCTTCACTGGGCCGAGACCGACCCGCTCGAACCACGCGAGCAGACGGATGCGGTGGTGGCTCGACTTCGGGCGGACGGTACGACCGTGACCGAACACCGCTACCTCGGCACCGAGCACGGCTTCGCGAATCCCAGCATCCGAGCGCAATTGGATGTCCGTGCGGCCGCTCTCGCATTCGCCCGCACGGCAGTGTTCCTTGAGAAGCAGCTTCTCGCCTGAGCCGCGCGAACGGCCGCGGTACGGTGGACCTGTGAGTACCTTCCCGCCCGAGATCGTCGCAGCCGTGCTGCACCACATGAACGACGACCACCTCGACGACAACCTGCTCATCGCGCGTGCGTTCGGCGAGCCACAGGCCACGTCATCGGTCATGAAGTCGCTCGACGGCTCCGGCGGCACTTGGGCTTACGCGAGCCCTGCTGGCGAACACGAACTCACGGTGCCGTGGAGCGCCGAGATCAGCGAACGAGCCGAGATCCGCCGCGAGATTGTCGTGCTCTATGACACCGCTTGCGCACGGCTGGGAATCACGCCCCGCCCGCACGACTAAGGCTCTGCATTACACTCAGGGCATCCTAACCAAGAGCGTGCCGTAGCCCGGCACCGAGCGGAGCCTGCTGTGAACGCCAATTCCTTCTCCCAATCGCTGCGTGAACGCACGTGGTCGAACCACAGTGACAGTGAGGGCGCGGATTTCATGAGTGACCTCATGTCAGGCAACGGCACTCGCGAGGACTATGTCGCACTTGTCGCGCAGCACTACTTCATCTATGTAGCGCTTGAGACGGAGGCTGAGCGCTTTGCTGAAGACCCGACAGCGGCGGCATTCATCACCCCGGAACTCGCGCGCGTGCCCGCCCTCGAGGCTGATCTCGAATTTCTGATCGGCGCCGACTGGCGTGGGTCAATCACCCCGGTCCCGGCCGCGGAACGCTATGTCGAGCGCATTGAGGAGGTTGCTGCCGAAGGTTGGGCCGGCGGATTCATTGCCCACCACTACACGCGCTACATGGGCGATCTTTCGGGCGGACAACACATCAGCAAGCTCATGAAGCGCCAGTTCGGTTTCGAGAAGAGTGGCGTTGATTTCTACCTATTCGACCGAATCGCAGACCCGACAGCGTTCAAGAACACCTATCGCGAGCAACTCGATGCAGTCGAATGGGATGCCGCGGAGCGCGAGCGTGTCATCGAAGAGGTTGTCGCGGCCTACCATTTCAACACCGAACTCTTCGTCGATCTGTCGAAGGCGAAGGCCGCAGCGTAGTCAGGCGGCAACCCAGTTAGGCCTTGATTGCCGGAATAGCCGTTGCGCGGGACATGAAGCGCACGACGTTCTCGTCAACGATGATGTCGCTCGGCCTCAACGGTCTCGTCAGATACAAGCCGTCGAGGGTTGAAATTCGGCTGAGCGCAACATACGTCTGACCTGGCGCGAACGAGCGTTGTCCAAGATCGATGATCGCCCGCTCATAGGTCTTGCCCTGAGATTTGTGGATGGTCACGGCCCACGCCAGCCGCAGCGGAAACTGGGTGAACTCGGCGACGACATCTTTGCGCAACGACTTCGTCAGGGGCGAGTAGCTGTACTTGAACTTCTCCCAGACCGCCGGGCGCACCTCGTGTCGATCGCCGTCGATCTCGACCCATACGGCCGTGTCGATCTTGAGCACGGTGCCGACCGAACCATTGACCCAGCGTTGTCCGTCGCCCCCGGTATCGTTTCGCAAGAACATCACGCGAGCGCCGATCTTGAGCTCGAGTTCCTCATCCGCCGGAAAAGCGCGCCCGCCGAACTCGCCGTTGATGTCCGCATTGGCGGTGAACACGCGACCCGGCAATCGCGCGAGTTGGCTCGCGTTGATGCGTGACACCGTCGCATTGGTGGTCGCGAGAGTGATGACGTCATCGGCAGGGACCGAGCGCTCACCAACCTCGTTCAATCGCTCTGCGATCTCCGACGTCACTTGCCCGTGCCGCACGGCGTTCAGCATGAACTTGAACTCCTCTTCGTGCTGGCGGTGGATGGTCGTCAGCTCGTAAATTGTGAGCTCCGCGTCATCCCACACCTTCGCGTCAAAGAACCACATCGATCGATAGCGGTCCGCGAAGTACGCTCGCTCGTCCCCTTCGCCAGGAACCGGTGCTAACTGGTACGGATCCCCGAACAGCACCACCTGCACACCGCCGAACGCCTCGTGCTCGCGTTGTCTCGCCTGGCGCAGGCTGCGATCAATCGCGTCCAACAAATCAGCGTTAACCATCGAGACCTCATCGATGACGAGCGTGTCGATCGCGTTCAGGAGCTTCTTGAGTTCGCCACTCTGCTCGATGGCGTGATCGGCAATGACCCCGATCGGTAAGCGAAACAGCGAGTGGATGGTCTGGCCCCCGACGTTCAGTGCGGCCACGCCCGTTGGCGCGCAAATGACGATCTGCTTCGAGGTGTTCCACGCAAGGTGAGTCAGGAGCGTCGACTTGCCGGTGCCAGCGCGCCCGGTCACGAAGAGGTTCTCGCGCGTGGTCTCGATACGGTCGAACACCGCTTGCTGCTCTGGGGACAGCTGCACACTGATCACTAACCCACAGTACCGGCGGCGCATCATCTGGCGCGGTGCCGCAGCTTAGGATGTGGGAATGCGGCGCGAGCTCCTCACCCTCTCGATTATCCTCGGGGTCGTGCTCGCTGCATTTGGCGCAACCGTGCTCATTCTCAACAGCACGATCTACAGTGCGAGCGGCTACGTCGGCAGCTATCTGGATGCCCTGGGGCGCGGCGACGTCGCCGGTGCGCTTGAGCTCGCCGCGACTGCCCAAGCACCGAACGGCTCGGACGAACTGCTTACCCTCGAGGCTATCGCGGAGCTCACGGACGTACGCCTGGTGGGGCAGGTCGTCGATGCGGATGGCATCCATCGCGTCACCTTTGGGTACTTGGCTAATGGAATCCCGGGGCAGTCTGAGTTCGCGGTGGCCGCGGCCGGGGCGACCTTTGGACTGTTCTCCAATTGGCGCTTCAACACCAGCCCACTCGGGGTCGTTGAGGTCACAGTACTCAATGACCGACGGTTCATCGCGAACGGGCTCAATCTCAGAGTGCCAGAGCAAGGCAGGGCAGCGCCGTACCTCGCGTTCACTCCGTCGGCGCTCGAGCTCTGGCACGAGACCACCTATCTGGGGGCCAAACGCGTCACGGTTGCCGTGACCGAGCCTGAGCAGCCGACCGCCGCACGCGTGAACGTTGAGCCGAACCAGAACTTCGTCGAGCGAGTGCAGCAGCAGGTCGACGCCTACCTCGACGATTGCGCAACGCAACAGATCCTGCTGCCAACCGGATGCCCGTTCGGGCAGGAAATTCGGAACCGAGTGTCCACTCCGCCGTCATGGTCGATCTCGAGTTACCCGATCGTGACCATTTCGCCGAGCGCGGCCGACGAGCAATGGCTCGTGCCGCGAGCAGCCGCGACCGCGCGCCTCGTCGTCGGGGTACAGTCACTCTTCGACGGAACGGTGTCCACCTTTGACGAAGAGGTGCCATTCACAGTCGCGTACACGATTGGCTTGCTCGCGAACGACGAACTGCTGGTGACGCCGATCCCGTGAGCATGATCGGCGTCTAGCGAGAGCGATCCTGAGTTGCCCGGTCTGCGAGCATCCGGTTGTAGTCTTCGAGTTCGAGTTCGCCGTCGCGGTCGGCCTTGCGGTCGTAGCGTTTCGAATCGCGCTCGTCGCTTCTGGCCCAGAGGATCGCGACGACGATTGCCAGCGTGACGGTCGGAATCTCGCCAACGCTCCAGGCGATTCCGCCGGCGAGTTGTTGATCCTGCAGCGCCGTCACGCCGGTGGCCCACCCCATCGAGCCATACCACTCAGCCAACAAGAGACCGGTGCCTGACATGAGGGCCAACCCGAAGAAGGCGTGCAAGGCCATCGTCCCAAGAAGGATCATCAACCGGACCGGGTACGGGGGCCGGCCCGGCGATGGGTCGATTCCGATCAACGACTGAACGAAGATGTAGCCCGTGATCAGGAAGTGCACGATCATCCACTGGTGGCCGAGGTGGTTGGTTGTCGCCCAGCTGAAGAGTGGCGAGTAGTAGAAGAGCCAGAGCGAGCCCGCGAACAGTGCCGCTGCGACCACGGGGTTTGCGAAGAATGCGAACGGTCGGGAATGCACAGCGAGCATGATCCATTCGCGCGGGCCTCGGCTGCCATCCGCGCGTTTATGGATGGTCCGAAGAGCGAGCGTGATCGGCGCGCCTGGAACCAGCAGCACCGGTATCATCATGCCGAGCGTCATGTGCGCCATCATGTGGGCCGAGAACAGGTACTTCTCGTAGACGTTGACTCCACCACTGGTGACGTACGCGAGGAGCAGCATCCCGCTGACCCAAAGCACAGCACGGAACACTGGCCAGCTATCGCCCCGGCGACGAAGCCGCGCGACGCCAGCGAGGTAGAAAAAGATTCCGAATGCACAAATGAGAATCCACAACAGATCTGGGCTCCAGAGCGTGAAAAGTCGTTCGACGGTCAACGGTGGCGGAAGCGCTGCGCCGGTCAACAACTCCGCCGGAGTCGGGTTCGGCAGGCTCGTTGCGGCAACTTCCGGTACCGGGGTCGGCGTTCTCGCCAGTGCTGCAGCGACACCGGAAGCGATGCCCATGAAGGCAAGTTCAGCCGAAACGATCGCCCAGAACCAGCCGCGCTCACGCCCACTGGAGCGGGACATCCGCTCGATGACCCAGCGACGGTAGAACGCGCCGAACAGCCCGAGAACGAGCAATATGGCTACCTTGACAAGGACCAACACGCCGTATGGACTGAGCAGATTCGCCAGTTCGTCAACCCGGATCGCCGCGCTGAGGTAGCCGGAGGCGGCAACAACTATGAAGCTCACGAGCGCGAGTGTCGAGTATCGCGTGAGCACCGTGACGAGTCTGGAGCCCTCCAGTTGCGGTCGTAACAGCGCGAGGGTCACAAGCCCGCCGAGCCAGACTCCGGCGAGCAGCACGTGCAGGAACGTCGCTGTCGACGCGCTATCGTGCTCGGCGGTACCCCCCTGATGTCCCTGAACAGCGATCGGCAGCAGGCCAGCGGCAGCGAACACCGTGACGAAGACGAGAGCGATTTGGTTGCGCACCGCAAAGCACAGCACTGTGACGGCTGCCGCGACCAGCATCGTCAAGAGCCAGGCCTGTCCGAGCTGCGTCGTCGTCAGGAATTGGCCGAGCAACTCACCGAACGCGTCGTCGAATCGAATCGGCTGCGTGAAGACGGTGAGGAAGGTGTACAGCGCAGTGAACCCAGCAGCGACCGTCCAGAGCGCGGCGCTGGCAGCGGCGACATCGAGGGCTCGTGCGTACTCCGGCCGTTCGGGGTCCAGCGCGAAGCAGACAAGCACGAGCGCGCCGATCGTGCCAGCGATCCCAAGATTGACGAACAGCTTCGCGATTGGCAGCCCGAATCGCACGACAGGACCCGGGTCGAGAAGGAGCGGAGCTGATGCGCCTCCGGCAAAGCTCAGGCTCACGAGAATCGCCACGAGGGCGGCGGCGACGAGGGCCGCCGGGCCAGCGATTCTCAGAAGACGAGGCATCCAACCAGTCTATTTTGCGGTGACTGTGAAGACCTCGCGGCGACAAACGAGGGCCGCGACCAGAACGGTCACGGCCCTCGTTGACGAAGCGGGTGTTACTTAGCTGCTGCCTTGAGCTTGCTGCCAGCGCTGACTTTCACGCCGTAGCCCGCTTTGATCTGGATGGCCTCGCCAGTCTGGGGGTTGCGGCCTGCGCGAGCAGCGCGGTGAGTGCGCTCGACCGAGAGCCAACCCGGGATCGATACCTTGGTGCCATCGCCGACAGAGGTTGCCAGCACAGCGAAGAGTGCATCGACGACGTCGTTCACGGCAGCCTGGCTCTGGCCAGACTCTGCGGCAACGGCCGCGACGAGTTCGGTACGGTTTAGTGACTTGTCAGCCATGGCTTGTCCTCCTCGGACGTCATGCAGTTATGGGTGGGACCTGTGACTGCTCCGATTGGCCGAAGCCTGCGGAACCGCCTGAAATCTACCAGCTAGATTTGGTAATCCCGGGCAATTCGCCGCGGTGCGCCATATCCCGGAATCTCACGCGCGAGACGCCGAACTGGCTCAGGAACCCGCGGGGGCGCCCGTCGATCGCGTCACGACCGCGAACTCGCACTGGCGAGGCGTTGCGAGGAAGCTTCTGGAGGCCGAGGCGCGCGGCGTCACGGGACTCATCGGTACCGTTCGGGTCGATGAGCGCCTTCTTGAGCTCAAGTCGCTTCGCCGAGTAACGCTCGACGATGACCTTTCGCTTTTCGTTCTTGGCGATCTTGCTTTTTTTGGCCATGGTTTAGCGCTCCTCGCGGAATTCGACGTGCTGGCGAACCACCGGGTCGTACTTCTTGAGCACAAGGCGGTCGGGGTTGTTGCGACGGTTCTTCTTCGTCACATAGGTGTAGCCGGTGCCGGCTGTCGACCGCAGCTTGATGATCGGGCGAACGTCCTGCTGCTTGGCCATTAGATTTTCTCCCCACGGGCAAGGATGTCCTTGACCACGGATTCGATGCCGCGCACGTCAATAACCTTGATGCCCTTGGCTGACAACTGCAGCGTGACGTTGCGGCGAAGCGACGGAACGTAGTACGTCTTCTTCTGGATGTTCGGGTCGAACCGACGCTTGGTACGGCGGTGCGAGTGAGAAATGTTGTGCCCGAAGCCGGGGATGGCTCCTGTCACTTGGCAGGTTGCTGCCATGGTTGTACTCCTGTTCTGGTTACCGTAGGCCGTCCCTGTTACGGGATGCCCCACCCAAGATCACTTGTCGGCACGCCTTGATCCCATGCCTGCCTGGGTAAGCGCAGCGCCGGGAGGCACACGTGTGGGCGAAAATGCCCAACCTCAAGATACTACGTGGGCGCAGGCCTCATCTGCAACAATCGGCCTATGCCTTCCGAGCTGCAGGACATCACGATACCGACCACGCTCGACGAGGCAAGTCCTGGACTCAAGGGCGTGATCGGTATTCCAGATAGCCCTGGTCCTTGGCCGGCCGTGGTTGTCGTGCACGAGGCCTTCGGTATCGAAGCGGAGATGCGCAAACAGGTTGCCCACCTGACAAGCCTTGGTTACCTGACCCTGATGCCGGACCTGTACACGGCTGGAGGCTTCCGCAAGTGCATCGGCGCGACCGCCCGCGCACTGCGAAGCGGTACCGGTCGAGCGTGGGCTGACATCGAGTCTGCGCGACTGTGGCTGAGCCAGCGGGATGACTTCACGGGCTCGATCGGCATCATCGGATTCTGCCTCGGTGGCGGCTTCGCCCTGCTCGCCGCGGCGAGCGGATACGACACCGACGAGACCGCCTACCAAGCCGCGGCCG
>CAZCOC010000050.1:0-8384 GCA_964500075.1 uncultured Salinibacterium sp. | reverse complement strand
GACCGGCAAAGCGGTCGGTTTCGGGGTGCTCACCCTCGACGATGAGCAGCAGGGCCTCGACCGAGCCGGGCTGCCAGGCTCGAAAGAGGACAAGGGAGCGGAAGCGGCGGAAGCGGCGCTCGCGACGGCGGTCGTGCTCCGTGACATCCGCTCGTAGAGTCGCGCCTCGGGTGAGCGTGATGGCGCTACTGTGGCATCCATGACGACACCTACGCTGCCAGCCGCGTTCACCCCGTTCGCCGAGCCGAGAAGCCGAGTTCCAGGTCGCTGGATCGCCCTGTTTGCAACGGCCTGGCTTGGCATCTGGATGGCGCAGCTCACCCCGATCCAGCTGCTGCTGCCAGAGCAAATCAACAACTTACTCGCCATCTCGAACGAGGATGGCATACAGAGCGTCATCGCCTTCGGAATTATCTCGGGGATCGCGGGCGCTTGCGCCCTGATCGCCTACCCGCTGACTGGCGCATTCTCTGACCGGACCACGTCACGCTTCGGTCGGCGGCGGCCATGGATTCTCGCTGGCACGCTCGTGTTCGCGCTCTCGCTCGTACTCCTCGGACTGCAGTCCACGATCGTCGGCATCGCGGTGTTCTGGTCGCTCGCGATTGTCGGATTTTGCATGTTGTCCGCGGCGCTCACCGCGACCATCTCGGACCAGGTGCCAGTGAATCAACGCGGGTACGTGTCTGGTTGGGTATCAGCGCCGCAGGCGATCGGCACCATCCTCGGCCTGTTGCTGGTCATCGTGCTCGGGCTCACGGTCGTTCTCGGATACATCGTCGTGGCGGTAGGCCTTGTCTTGCTCGTTCTTCCGTTCCTCGCCCTGATGCCAGACGAAGTGCTACCGCGGGTGCTCAGGCCACCAATGACCGTGTCGGCGCTCGTGAAGGGCTTTTGGGTCAGCCCGATTGCTCACCCGGACTTTGGTTGGACGCTCACCAGTCGCATCCTCGTCAACATTGGCAACGCTCTCGGCACAACCCTGCTGTTCTTCTTCCTCCTGTTCGGCCTGAATCGGGGCGTGACTGTTGAGGACGACCTCCTGTTGCTGACCGCGATCTACCTGGTCTTCTTTATCGCAGCCGCCCTCGGCTTCGGCAAGCTCAGTGATGTGATCGGACGCCGGAAGGTGTTCGTGTTTGCTGCCGCCTACCTCCAGGGGCTCGCGGCACTGCTCCTGGCCCTCGTGCCGGACTTCGGAATCGCCCTCATTGCTGCAGGCATTCTTGGCGCTGGATACGGATGCTTCATGGCCGTCGACCAGGCGCTCGCCACGCAGGTGCTCCCGAACTCGCACACTCGCGGCAAGGACCTTGGAATCATGAACATCGCCACGGCAGTACCGCAGGCGTTCGGGCCGCTTATTGGTGCCGGTATCGTTGCCTACCTAGGCGGCTTTCCCGCCTTGTTCTTGGCATCGGCGCTGTTCGCCGCGCTCGGTGGGCTCGCGCTGATCCCGATCAAGAGTGTCAAGTAGCGCCGGGTCGCTTAGCCTAAGGATCCCGTTCCACCACACTCGCTATCCAGTTTGGAGAGTACGTCGTGAGCAGTGAAGGCACCACCCCAATGGGCGCCCCGGAAGCCCCACCGGCTCCAGCGCCGACCGGCAGCATCGTGGTCGGCCACGACGGTTCGACGGGTGCAGAATACGCGCTCGCAATAGCCCTCGGGCTCGCCGATGAACTACACGCACCCTTGGTTCTCGTTCGGGACTGGTCGATCGACAGTGCCCCGAGGCCGGCGAACTGGCAGTTCGGCTACGTTTCGTCGCTGCTCGAATACTCTGGTGCAGTTCGGGCCGCGCTGATCCAAGATACCGATGCGGCGGTGAGGGTATTCCCGAAGGTGAGTGTCGACTATCGCGTTGTCCATTCCGGGGAGGCTGCCAAGAGCCTGATCGAGGTGTCCCGGGAGGCGCGCATGCTCGTCATTGGTTCACGCGGACTCGGCGGACTGGTCGGATTGATGCTCGGCTCGGTCAGCGACCGGTGTGTCAGGCATGCCTTCTGCCCGGTCTTGGTGACGCGCCAACCCCACAGCAGCTAGTCGAGGAACAGCACCCGCAACCGCCGTGTCGTGAAGAACATCCCGATGGCAATCATGGCGGCGAAGTAGGCGAGGTGCCACAGCATCCCGACGCTGAGCGCCCCAGTGGTGAGCCCGCGCACGAGCTCAACTCCGTGCCACAGCGGTAGGGCTTGAATGATCCACTGGATGGCCTGAGGGTAGACGCTCAGCGGATAGAACGTCGCTGAGAACAGAAACATTGGCAACAGCACGAACTGCACCCAGCCCATTTGCTGAACCGTTTTGAGGTAGCTCGTAACACCCATGCCGAGACTTGCAAACGCAAAGGCGATGACGAGAATGGCCGGGAGAGCGAACACCGCCGTCCAGGAGAGGTTGAGCCCAAGGCCCTGCATCACCAGCAGGAACGTTGTGCCATAGGCGGCGCCGCGCAGCAGGGCCTGCGAGATCTCGCCGAGCGCGACATCCAATGGCCCAAGGCTCGTGGCGAGCATCCCCTGATACAGCTTGCTGAAGTGCATTTTGAAGAAGACGTTCCAGGTGGAGTCGTAGATGGCGCCATTCATGGCTGAGACTGCCAGCAGCGCCGGTGCAATGAACGCCGCATAGGGGATGACATTGCCGAGGCTGTCGGTGACTCCGCCGATGTAGCTGCCGAGGCCGATTCCGAGCGCGAGCAGATAGAAGATTGGCTCGAAGACGCCGGTGAGCACGATGAGCCAATTGGTGCTGCGGGTGGCGAGCAATCCGCGGCCGAGCACGGCTCGAGCGTTCCCCGCATAGAGCGCAGTCATGCGTGTCGTCTGGGTCACTTGTTCAACCTCTTCGCGAGGTTGCGCACGAACAGTTCCCAGCCGAGAGCTCCGAGTGCCAGAAGATAGAGCACGTGAACGACCGAGAGCCAGAGCGGTTCTGACGGTCCGTAGACAAATTGCCGACCGAGTTCGCTCGCGTGCCACAGCGGTGAAATCCAGCCGATCCACTGCAGCGCGATCGGCAGTTGGGTGAGCGGGAAGAGAGTTCCACTGAACAGCGTCAGGGGCAGAATCACGGTGCGGTGCAGAATGGCGAACTGACCTCGCTCCTCCTCGACTGTCGTGGCGTACGCCGCGACCCCGGCGAAGGCGAAGCCGCCGAGCATCCCTGCGACAATGCTGAGAACTGCCCAACCTGAGGTTGTGGCCCCGAACACGAGCATGACCAGAAAGTAGACCGAGACGACGATGAACATGCGGATGCCGATGAATCCCATGACCCCGTTGGCGATCTGGCGCGGTGATAGCGGCGCGGCATTCATGCCGACATAGATCGGATTCCACTTCAGCCCGAGCAGCACGCCGAAGGTGTACTCCTCCATCGCAATGAGCACCGCCGCTGTCGCAAGCAGTGCTGGCGCCACGAACTCCAGATAACTGACACCCGGCACCGGGCTCACATTGTCTGTAATGAGCGTTGCGAGGCCGACACCGAAGGCGAAGAGGTAGAGCACCGGCGTGCCGATCGCCGTTGCGATGAGGGTGCCGCGGTAGGCCCGCATTCCTCGGATCCTGTGCTCGGTGACGTACCACGCACCCCACCTACGGGACTGACGTGAGGACTCGAGGATGGCGGCGGTGTCGGTCATTCGACCAGGCTCCGGCCGGTGAGGCGCAGAAAGACATCCTCGAGGCTCGACCGACGCACAAGGCTCGTCACGGGTTCGAGCCCGCGGCGCGTCACCTCCACGAGGGCCTCCTCGCCGCTAGCGGCATAAATGAGGATGCGATCTGGCAGCACCTCGAGGCGGTCGCCGATGCCTGCAAGCTCGCTCGCGACGGTTGCGTTGCGTTCAGAACCGAAGCGCACCTCCAAGACTTCACGGCTCGAGTACTCGCGGATGAGCGCGGCTGGAGCACCCTCGGCCATGATGCGGCCCTTGTCGACAACGACCAGCCGATCGCAGAGCTGCTCCGCCTCATCCATGTAATGCGTCGTCAGCACCAGCGTCGTGCCTTGCTCCTTCAACCGGAACAAGCGATCCCACAGGATGTGCCTGGCCTGCGGGTCGAGCCCGGTGGTTGGCTCATCGAGCAGCAGGATGCGCGGCTCGTTGATGAGCGCCCGAGCGATCGTCAGGCGGCGCTTCATCCCTCCGCTGAGGTCGTCAATCTTGCCCTTCGCGCGATCGGTGAGTTGCGCGAACTCGAGCAGTTCGTTCGCGCGCGTCGCGACCTGCGACCGTGGCAGGCCGAAATAGCGCCCGTACACGATCAGGTTGTCGCGCACCCGCAACTCGGTATCGAGGTTGTCGGATTGCGGAACAACCCCGAGTTGGGAACGGATCGCTGGCCCGTGCTGGTCGGGATCGAGCCCGAGGATCTGCAGGTCGCCACTGGTGCGCGTTGAAACTGCTCCGACCATCCGCATGGTGGTGGACTTGCCAGCCCCGTTCGGCCCGAGCAGGCCGAACGACTCCCCCGGCGCGACCTCGAAGTCGATGCCGTCGACCGCAGCGAAATCCTTGTACTTCTTCGTCAGAGCGGTCGCTGTGATAACGGGTGCTGGCACGATGATCAAGCCTAATCCGCGCGGGCGAGGTCATCGTGCGATCACGCCAGCAGCGAAATACATCGCCGCGCGTACCACGGAGACCTCTGGCGCGACCAGACTTATGGGATGAGCACGACCACCTCAGCTTCACCGCGCCGAGGGCGCTTTTCCCGACCGGTTGACGACGGCGGACCTCGCGCCAAGTTCAGCGGGCTGTTCCCCTACCTTGCCGAGCACCGTCGCATCCTCGGGGTCGTCGTCGTACTGAGTGTGCTCGGCGCAGCAGCCTCGCTCGCTCAGCCGCTGCTCGTGAGTCAGGTCATCACCGTCGTGCAGGCGGGCGAGGCCCTCGGGATGCTCGTCTGGGTGCTCGTCGCGCTCGTCGTCGTCTCAGCGCTCCTCAGCGGCTTCCAGCACTACCTGCTGCAGCGCACCGGTACGAGCGTTGTACTGTCTGCCCGCAGGCAACTCGTGCGCAGGATGCTTCGACTCCCGATCAGCGAATACGACACGCGTCGCACCGGTGACTTGGTCTCGCGCGTCGGCTCAGACACCACGCTGCTCTACGCCGTCATCACACAAGGCCTCGTCGACGCCGTCGGCGGTTCACTCGTATTCTTCGGGGCGATCATTGCCATGCTCATCATCGATCCGCTGTTGCTCGGCTTGACGGTCGCGGTCATCGCGGTCGCCATCGTTACCGTCGTAACGCTTTCTCGCCGCATTCGCGTAGCGAGCCGTAAACAGCAGGAGAAGGTCGGCGACCTGGCTGCGTCCGTCGAACGCAGTCTGAGCGCTGTGCGCACGGTACGAGCATCCAATGCCACTGACCGCGAGGTGCTGGCAATTGAGAAGGATGCCGAGGGCGCGTGGCGCATGGGGCTCGACGTTGCTCGCATCTCCGCGCTCGTCGTGCCGATCTCGGGGATCGCGCTGCAGGTGGCGCTCCTGGTCGTGCTCGGGGTCGGCGGCTTCCGAGTCGCGAGCGGCGCGATCACGATCGCGAGCCTCGTCGCCTTCATCCTCTTCCTGTTCATGATGATCATGCCGCTCGGCCAGGCCTTCGGCGCCATCAACTCGGTCAACCAGGCGCTCGGAGCACTCGGGCGCATTCAAGAGATCATCGAGCTACCGAGTGAGACCGAGAACGATCGCGATGTCGTGGCGGCAGCCGCAATCCAGACTGATGCTGCGATCAGCTTCGAGAATGTCGAATTTAGCTACCCACGCGGAGCCGCACAAGTGCACGCCGAGCTGGTGGGCAACCGGAATGACCCACTCGACTCGGATGACCTGGGCGACCTAGGCGACCCGGGCGACCGCGATGACCTGGGCGATCCCGATGACCTGGGCGATCCCGCCGACCCGGACGAATCACTCGTCGTCTTGCGTGGCGTCAGCTTCGAAGCGCCGCGCGGCAAGCGCACCGCCCTCGTCGGGCCATCCGGGGCTGGCAAGAGCACCATTCTGGCCCTCATCGAGCGTTTCTACGACCCGACCGCTGGCATCGTCAGATTGGGCGGCATCGACATTCGCGGCCTCGATCGCACCGAGCTGCGCGCCCAGATCGGCTACGTCGAGCAGGATGCCCCGGTGCTGGCAGGCTCACTGCGCCAGAACCTGCACTTGAGCGCGCCAAACGCCACGGATGCCGAGTGCATCGAGGTGCTGCGCGCAGTCAACCTCACTGAGGTGCTCGAACGTAATCCTGCAGGGCTGGATGCCGCGGTCGGTGAGGACGGCGTCATGCTCTCCGGCGGCGAGCGCCAGCGACTGGCGATTGCTCGCACGCTGCTGGCGGCCCCGCCGATCCTGTTGCTCGATGAATCGACATCCTCCCTCGACGGGCTCAATGAACAGTTGCTGCGGGAGGCGATCGACGCGGTTGCCGAAAACCGTACCCTCATCGTGATCGCGCACCGACTTTCGACAGTGGTGGACTCAGATCAGATTGTCGTGCTCGACCACGGTCGCGTTGTCGGCGTTGGAACCCACTCCGAGCTCGTGAAATCGACGCCGCTCTACAAGCAGCTCGCGAAGCACCAGCTGCTCGTCTGAGGTGCGGGCTGCTCGACGCAGGGCTAACGTACTTGGTACCGGAACGACGGTGCGAGGAGAACGATCATGGCTGAAGGTACGAAAGATGACCCGTGGGAGCTGGTTACCGCCCCTGGCAGTTCGAACTACACGATGTACGTTGCTGGCGATGAGCTTGTCTGTCAGGTCGGCTCGACCACGCTCAAGTACCACGCGCGGGCAATCGAGGACCTCACTGTGTGGCTCAAGGCGCAGGGCGACTGGGTCTCGCTCGGCGCTGTCGACGAATCGAAGGATGCCGCCGACGGCACCGTTGAGGCCTGGGGACGCTCGGACAGCAACCCGGTCGGTGGCTGGTACGGACTTCGGAAGGGTTATCGGGGACGGTTCGGGATGTACCTCCCGCCGCTGCTCGAGAAGCTCGGCGTTGTCGAGCTGACGCATGAGGCTCGCAACAATCAGGTGCGCGCCCTCTGAGGATCTGCTGGCGCGCGCAACTCAATCAGCGAGCGCGTACATTGCCACTGCGGCCGTTGCGGCGACGTTGAGCGAATCGATGCCGTGCGCCATCGGAATCTGCACGATCGTGTCGGCCGCCGAGAGCGCCTCGGGCGTGAGCCCCTCCCCCTCAGCGCCAAGCACCAGCGCGACCCGTTCTGGGGCGCGCGCAGCAAACTCGCGAAGTGAGACCGCACCCGGCTCAAGGGCGAGCGCTGCAACGTGAAATCCGGATGCCGCAAGTACCGACCGTGCTTCGCCCCAGTCACCGCTCAGCCGCGTCCACGGAACCTGCAGCACTGTTCCCATCGAGACGCGGATTGCGCGCCGGTAGAACGGATCTGAGCATCGCGGCGTGACGAGCACCGCGTCCGCTCCGATCCCCGCTACCGAGCGGAAGATCGCGCCGACGTTGGTCGGGTCGGCGACATTCTCGAGAATGACGACGCGCCGAGCAGCCAGCAGTAACTCTTCGACGGTTGGCAGCGCTGGGCGATGCATGGCCGCGACCAGGCCCCGGTGCAGGACGTACCCGGTGAGTTCTGCCAACAGCTCATCTGGCCCGGAAAAGATCGGGATCTCCTCAGCGGGGTCCACTGCCGAGACGAGCGAACGCGCCTCATCGATGGCTGATCCAAGCGCAAGTATCGAGCGCGGGCGGTGACCGGCCCGGAGCGCACGTTCGAGCACGAGCGCAGACTCGGCGAGGTACAAGCCGTGCTCGCTTCCGACGGCTTTGCGCAGCGCAACATCCGTCTGGTGCGAGTAGTCGCTCAACCGCGGATCCGCGAGGCTGTCGATCTGAACGACCGGCATCAGCTACTGATCACGCGGCGGCGACAAGTTCGACTCCCGCCGCCGCGAGCGTTTCGAGAGCAGCCGCACTCGACTCTGGCGCGACGCCAGCAACCAGCGCGGTGAGGACCCGCACCGAGCGACCGGCCGACACCGCGTCGAGTGCCGAGGCGAGCACGCAATAGTCGGTCGCAATGCCGACAACGTCGATTTCAGTGATCCCGCATCGGTCGAGCAACTCCGCCACCGACTCGCCGTCATCGGTGACACCCTCGAAGAGAGAGTACGCGGGTTTTCCCTGCCCTTTGCGCACATGCACGTCGATAAACGCTTGGTCGAGGCCGTCGTTGTATTCCGCTCCGGTCGAGCCCGCGACACAGTGCACGGGCCACGTCTCAACGAAGTCTGGCTCCGCATGAAAGTGCCCGCCGTTATCGTTGTCGGCGTCGTGCCAGTCTCGGGAGGCGACGACGAGGTCGTAGCGACCCGGCGCATCC
>CAZCOC010000049.1:0-8414 GCA_964500075.1 uncultured Salinibacterium sp. | reverse complement strand
CCAATCTGGAGTTCGAGCCAGTCTAGGACGGGACCGTCGAACGTCGAGACGACCTCGCTAGCAAGCCCGATGTAGCTTGTGCCCGTCGTGGCATCCGGTCCACTGTCGAGCCAGAAGGCTGCTTGCGAGCTGCCGCAAACCGCTTGGTAAGCAACCGCGGGATCGACCCACGCGCGAAGAGAAGCCGTCGTGACTCGGTGACGCATACCCTAAGCCTATGAGTGTCACGGCAAACTTCCGGTGGCGCGACGGTGCACTGCACGCGCTCGACTACTGCGACATGACAGCAGTGACCGTGCTCGCTGCCGATTCCTGGCTGGTGAGCGAAGGACTCGCCCTCGGGGTCGAACTGCATCGTCAACGATTCATGGCGGGGGTCGCCGGTCGGTCCAGCGCTGCTTCGGTTTTCTGGGATGCCGCGATCGCAGCGATCCCGAGCGCTGGCGATTGGTTTCCGCGGGTCGAGCTGCACTCCAACGGAACATTGCTGTTTCGCTTGCGGAGCGCCCTAGGACGTTCTAGCAGCGTGATACTGGCGACGTGGACTGGGTCGGATCTTCGAACAACACCGAACGTCAAAGGACCGGACCTCGAGGCGATGCTTGCCGTGAGAACCTCGGTACAGCCGCTCGGCGCACAGGAGGCGGTGCTGCTCTCGCCGGACGGGTTCGTCATCGAGGGGGCATACAGCGGTCTTCTCTGGTGGCGGGGGGACATTCTGTGTGGCCCACCGCAAAGCCTTGCGCGCATCGATAGCGTGACTGCGCGAACAACCATCACTCTCGCCGGCGCTCTCGGACACGACTGTCACGAGGAGCACGTCACGCCAGCAGAACTCGACCGCACTGAACTCTGGGTCGTGAGCGCCCTGCACGGTATTCGCCTGGCAACGGCGTGGATCGATGGGCCAGCTCTGGCGGAACGACCGGGTCGACTCGCGACATGGCGGGCCAGACTGACGGCGCTTCGCCAGCCGCTCTAGCTAGGCTCGATGCATGATTGAGACTCTCGGCGCGCTCGGTTCCGGGTTTGAGAGCGTCGGCTTGTTCCTCAACGGCGTGTTGATCTGGATGCTCGACACGGTCCAATCTGTCGACCCTGTCACGCGCACCATGCTGGCTTACCTCGGAATTCTCCTTGAGACCTCGATTCTCGTTGGCTTGGTCATTCCTGGCGACACGATCGTCGTCGTGGCGAGCACCGCCGTGGCATCCCCGCTGCAATACGTTGCGATGATCGTCGCGGTCGTACTCGGAGCGTTGAGCGGCGAGAGCATCGGCTTCGCGCTCGGGCGGTTCTTCGGTCCGAAGATTCGCGCATCGCGCTTAGGACAGCGCCTCGGAGAGCGCAACTGGGTGCGTGCGGAGAACTATATCGACCGTCGCGGCGGGCCAGCCGTGTTCATCTCGCGCTTTCTCCCGGTGCTGCACTCGCTGGTTCCCCTCACCGTCGGCATGAGTGCGATGAGCTACCGCAAGTTCATGACGTGGACGATCCCCGCCTGCATCATTTGGGCCTTCACCTATGTCTCGGTTGGCACGTTCGTTGGCGGGAGTTTTCGCGAGCTTTTAAGCCGACTGCACTTTGCGGGCTACATCTTCGTTGGGGGCATCCTCGCGTTTATCGCACTTGTGACGATTGCAAAGAAACTCATCGAACGCGCCGAGGCGCGCCACATGAACTCACCGGGTGACGGTGACGCGACAACGGTCGAGGACCCGCTGATCAAGTAAGTGTGCGGCGGCCAGTCTGCACCGCGCTCGACGCGCGCCCTGCGGTAACTCCAGGCGGCACGACCGCTCGCTGAATCAACGCGAAGATACCGTCAAGCACAAGAGCAAGGACCGCGATGAGGATGGCGCTGCCGAGCATCTGGTCAAACCGACGCAGTGCAAGACCCTGAATGATGCCGTAGCCAAGACCGCCGAGGCCGACATATGCCGCGAGGGTGACGGTGGCGACCACTTGGAGGGTCGCGTTGCGCAGGCCGCCGATGAGGAGCGGAAGCCCGAGGGGAATCTCCACGTTCCACAAGATTTGCCACTCGGTCATGCCGATCCCGCGGGCGGCATCAATCGTGCGTCGATCAATCGCCTCAAGCCCAGCGTAGGCCCCGGCAAGGATCGAAGGTATCCCGAGAAGCACGAAGGCGATGAGCGCCGCAGCCTGCACTTGCAGCACGCCCATGATGGTCACGAGCAACAGGATCAGACCGAAGGACGGCAGGGCTCTGGCCGCGCCGGAAAGCCCGACAGCAAGTTCGCGCCCTCTGCCAGTGTGCCCGATCAGGTAGCCGGCCGGGATCGCAATCGCCGCCGCGATTGCGACCGAGATGATCGTGAAATAGAGATGCTCGGCAAGCCGCATGAGGATGGCATTTGACCCGCTGAGTCGGTCTTCTGAGAAAATCCATGCGAGTGCGTCGACGAAGAGGTTCACGATCGGACCTTCCCCGGCACGATCGCGTCGACCGCCAATGTGAGGGGCGTCTGAGTCGGCGCCTCGCGCACGGGGCTAGACGGCATCCTTGCCCACGGCAGAACGACTCGACCAAGCACAACCAACACAGCGTCGATCAGGAGCGCGACCACAACGGTCATGACAACGCCGGCCAGAATCTCGGCAACAATGCCGCGTTGCTGCCCGTTTGTGAACAGATAGCCGAGACTCTGCACGCCGATGAGGATTCCAACCGTAACCAACGCAACGGTGCTCACTGCAGCAACGCGCAATCCAGCCAGAATCACCGGGCCAGCCAATGGCAGCTCGACCCGCCAGAACCGTCGGAAACTGCTGAAACCGACCGCGGTTGCCGACTCCAGCACCGCGGGGTCGACCGAGGCAAGAGCATCCGCTACCGACCTCGCCAGGATCGCAACTGCGTAGATAGTGAGGGCGATGGTGACATTGAGTTCGCTGAGAATGCTGATACCGAGCACCGCGGGCAGGATCACAAACATTGCGAGCGAAGGGATTGTGTATAGCAGCCCAGCAACCGTCAGAATCAGGCCGCGCGTGAGTTTGAAGCGGTACGCAAACCAACCGATCGGGATGGAAATGATGAAGCCCAAAACGATTGGCGGAATGCTCAATCGAATGTGCTGGACGGTCAGCTCCCAGATCAGATCGAGATTATTGACGATCCAATTCACGTGGCATCCGAACCATTTACCAGAACCCCGGCGGCCCGCCCCTCGCTATCGACAACGAGCGTTCCGTTCGCGGTCTTCTTGAGCGACAGCGCACGCTTGCCACGATCAGCGCCGATGAAGTTCGCGACAAAGTCGCTCGCCGGATTCGAGAGAATCTCTTCGGGAGTACCGACTTGGGCGATCTTCGCTCCCTGTTCGAGAATGACGACCTGATGGCCGAGCAGGAATGCCTCGTCGATGTCGTGGGTGACGAAGACGACGGTCTTGTCGAGTTCAGACTGAAGGCGCAGAGTTTCCTGTTGAAGCTCGGCTCGAACGATCGGGTCGACGGCGCCGAACGGCTCATCCATGAGAAGAATGTTCGGGTCGGCAGCCAGTCCCCTCGCAACGCCAACTCGTTGCTGCTGGCCCCCGGAGAGTTGACTCGGGTACCGGTCGGCGAGCTCCCGTGCAAGGCCTACGGTGTCTAAGAGTTCGAGCGCTTGGGCGCGTGCGACCTTCTTGGGCACTCCGTTGAGAATCGGGACCGTCATAACGTTGTCGATGACCTTGAAGTGCGGAAGCAACCCAGAGTTCTGCATGACGTAGCCAATGCTCCGACGCAAGGCGACAGGAGGGCGAGCGAGTATGCTCTCGCCGTCAATCTCGATCGAACCGGAACTTGGCTCGACCATGCGATTGATCATTCTCAACAGCGTGGTCTTGCCGCTTCCAGATGACCCGACGAGTACCGTCGTCTTTCTGGACGGGATCACAACGCTGAAATCATCGACAGCGACGGTGCCGCCAGGAAAGGTCTTCGAGACGTTTCGAAACTCGATCATGCTTCGGCCTCACTGCCCAGCGGGCCTGAGTTGCGCTGGTGATGCTAGGAAAGGCGCTTGCTGAGCAGGTCCAATGTTACCGAGCGCGCGGAGGTCAGGAATGCTTCGTCACCGCGCGGTGCGCGGGCGAATGCACGCGCCGTGAGGCCGTCGGCGATTTCCACAGCCGTCTCGAAGTCAAAGCGCAGTTCACGCGAGTCCTTGATGCCAAAGCGGGCAACAATGCCGTCTACGATTCGGTCGGAAACGATCGAATTGAACGGACGTTCCGTCGGGGCTGGACGCAAATCGATCACGTCACCAACCCGCAAACTGCGGAAGCCTGGTTCTGAGCGATAGACCTCGATGATTGCCGAGAGCACCCCCTCGACGGCGCTGGCCCAGTCTTTGTGTATCGGCCGTGAGATCTCTTCGCTGACACTTCCAAGAAGTCGCTCAAGGTTGCGGGCGCCGAGCGCCTGTAAGAGCGCGATGCGGTCTGGGAAGTAGCGGTACACGGTACCGATTGACGCACCGGCCCGCTCGGCAACCATCGCTGTCGTGAGTCGCTCGTAGCCGATCTGGTCGATGATCGACGCGGCTCCGTCGAGGAGTGCCGCAAGCCGAGCCGTGCTCCGAGCCTGGACCGGCTCGTTTCTCAGCGTAATGATGCCATCAATTCCTGATTCCATAACGGCCTGTACTGACATTTCGTCTCCTTGCGTGTGCTTTGCTGAGCCTACCGTGTAGCTCGCAGAGACTGAAAGGGGCGCACCGAAGCGGGCAACCGAAGTTGCTGACGCTACGCCTCCTGACTGAAAGGATCACAGCATGTGCGGTCGATTTGTTGTCACGAGCTCCACGATCGAGCTTGTTACGCTCTTCGACGTGCAATTCGTGGGAGAGAACCTGCCGGAGCCGTCGTGGAACATCGCACCGACCCAATCGGTGGCAGTCGTTGTCGATTCAGTGAGTCGCGAGCATCCAGATGAGGAACCTGTGCGTCGACTCGAAGCCGCTCGCTGGGGCCTCGTTCCCTCTTGGGCCAAGGATCTCTCGATCGGGTCGAAGGCCTTTAATGCTCGAATCGAGACGGCGGCAGAGAAGCCGATGTTCCGTTCGGCCGTCGCCTCACACCGCGCGATCGTTCCCGCAAGCGGGTACTTTGAGTGGCGCACTACTGACGGCGTCAAGATCCCCGAGTACGTCTTCTCGGCGGACGGCAAGCCGCTCGCGTTCGCGGCCCTGTACTCGTGGTGGCGAGATCCGACCGTCTCGAGCCCGACATCATCCGACTGGATGCTCTCAACGACGATTCTGACGCGCGCTTCAACTGGCGCGATAGCCAACATCCACGATCGAATGCCCGTGTTTCTCGATCGATCCCTGATTGATGACTGGCTCGATCCTGAACAGCGCGGTACTGCAGGTCTTCTGGATGTTGCGGCGAAGAGCGCAACCGGCGTGGAAAAGGGGCTTCGCCATCATGAAGTCGACCGCGCCGTCGGGTCAGTGAGGAATAACTCGCCAGAACTCATCGAGCCAGCGGCCAGCAGAAAACCTGCCGCCGGATAGATTGGAGTAATGGCGGCGGCAGAGGTTTCTGACGACGAGCCAGCGACCGTCCCGCCACTGCTGCACCTCGCAGCGCGCGTCGAGGATGCCTTTCACGCGTGGCGGCAGCGGCGTGGCCGCCGCCGAGGGTTTACGACGACGATCGTGCCCTACACCGGCTACGGAACGCCCGACTGGGCACGCATTCTCTGCAGGGTCGTCCTCGGACGGCCCGATGGACCAGCAAAGCAGCGCGCCGAGAAGGTGCGGGGGTGGCGCAGCTTCTTCAGCATTCCCGTCGACGACGTTGAAGTGATTGCGACCATCGGCGGCAAGGAGTACCGACTTCCCGGCGAGCGCGGCGGCGTCATCGATGCTCGCGTCGAGGTATCACTCGCGCCGGGATGGCACAAAATCAGTCTGGCAACCGGGGACGAAGAGCCGGTTTATGCACAGATCTTCATCGTGGATCCGACCATCGATTTCGGAATCATCTCGGATGTTGATGACACCGTCATGGTCACTTCGCTCCCGCGCCCCTTTCTTGCGGCTTGGAACACGTTCGTGCTCGATGAGCATGCTCGGCGCGCGGTGGCGGGCATCGCGGTGCTGTACGAGCGCCTGACTCGCTCACACCCCGGGTCTCCGGTCATTTACCTTTCGACCGGCGCCTGGAATGTCGCCCCAACCCTCAGTCGGTTCTTGGCGCGAAACCTGTACCCGAAGGGCCCGCTTCTGCTGACCGATTGGGGCCCGACGCACGATCGTTGGTTTCGAAGCGGCCGCGAACACAAAGAGCAGAGTCTTGAACGCATTGCGCACGAGTTTCCGTCCATGAAGTGGTTGCTCGTCGGGGATGACGGGCAGCACGACGAGGAGATCTACGGCAGCTTTGCCCAGCGACACCCAGCGAATGTCGCGGCGATCGCAATTCGACAGCTTTCGACAAGCGAGGCGGTCTTCGCTGGCGGGCGCAGTACCGCGGCCGAACCGGCCAAGGAGTCGTCGATCCCGTGGTTCTACGCTCCAGATGGCGCACGGCTCGCGAGCCAACTGACCGAAGCTGGAATCCTTAAGCCCTAGCCGAGGCGGCTAACGTGGCGTCATGCGATTCGTAACTACGCTGCGCTCGACAACTCGCGCTCCCCTACTCCAAGTTGTCAAGACATCCGCCGCAGCCATCATCGCGTGGTTGGCGTCTCAGTTGTTGCTCGGCCAACCGTTGCCGATCTTCGCGGCAATAGCGGCACTCCTCGTCGTACAACCCAGCGTCACCCAGACGGTTTTCAAGGGAGTCGAGCGTAGCGTCGCGGTGATCGCGGGCGTCGTAATCGCCTACGTCGCCGGCCAGTTGTTCGGTCCGGCCAGTTGGGTGATTTTGCTGGTGATCGTGGTTTCGCTCCTTCTGGCGTGGGCGCTCAAGCTCGGACCTGGCTCGACCAACCAGATTCCGATCAGCGCGATGCTCGTGCTCGCCCTCGGTGCGCAAACCCCTGGCTATGCCGTCGAACGAATCCTTGAGACGATCATCGGCGCGGCCGTCGGGCTCTTGGTCAACCTGGCGATCGTGCCGCCGGTGAGCCTCGCGCCGGCGCACCGAGCAGTCCGGCAATTACTCACCGACGTCGCGGCCGTTTTCGACGACCTTGCCTCGACCCTGACCTCACCGAGCACGAACGGTGAGCGCGCTGCGCTCATGGAACGAGGAAGGAGCCTTCGCGGTAGGCGGGATGCCGCGGCATCCGCCCTCGTGCTTGCCGCCGAAAGCCTGACACTCAACCCGAGGCGTGGGCGACACCGCGACGCACTTGAGACGGATGAAGAACTCTTCCGCCGACTCTCCGTGCTGACAACCCGAGTGCTCGGCATGGTGCGAGCCGTTCACGATCACTACAGCACGAGCCTCATCGGGGATGCCACGACTCTCGCGATCGCGAAGGAGCTCGAGCGAGCGGCTCACGATTTGCGCCTCGTTGGTGCTGCGACAGTGGGGGCTGTGACCGCCACGGCTGAGGTGTCGGCGATGACCGCTGAGCTTCCGGCGCTGACAGCGCCGCTCATCATCTCGGCCCCGAGCACTGACCAGTGGATCCTTATCGGCTCGCTCATGGAGGACATGCGGCGGGTGCGCGAGGAGATCATCGGTACCTCTGAATCCTGAGCCGCACAGTCCTCCTCGGTCGAAGGGACCGGTTTCAGCTCACGCGGTCGCGGCATTCTTCAAAGCAGTGTGCAAAGGCGCCGGTCTTGCCGGAAAGCACTCTGCGTGTCTCGAGCAGCAATTGTGCGGCATCGTCGATCATCGATTCCGGGATGTCGCCGCCGCGAACGCTCGCTGCAATCGCCTCGACAATGGCAGCGACATCCACCGCACCGACGTAGAGCAGCATCGAGTTACCTGCGGCGACGGCACGCACCGAGTTCTGCACGGTGTCCGCGAGCTCGGCGCGACCGGACCGCTCCAGCATGAGCATGTCGTCGGTGATGATGATGCCGTCAAAGCCGAGTTCCTCACGCAAGATCGATATCCAAGCCGGTGAGAGGCTCGCTGGCTGCGGATCGACCGCATCGAGTTGCAAATGGCCCATCATGACGAGCTCTGCCCCGGCCTCAATGGCTGCAGCGAACGGCGGCGCATGAACCGATCGCCACTCATCGATGCCGATCGAGCTCGATGGGATGCTCACGTGCGAGTCCCCCGGCGAGATTCCGTGTCCGGGAAAGTGCTTGACCGTTGAGAGCACGAGGCCGCGTTCACCGGTCACGGCCGCGGCGACGCGAGGCGCGGCATCCGCTGCGGTCGAACCGAGGGTGCGCTCGAAGATAAACGACTGCGGGTCGGATGTGACGTCAGCCACGATCCCGAAGTTGATCGAGACGCCAAGCGAGTTGAGCAATTGTGCCC
>CAZCOC010000048.1:0-8509 GCA_964500075.1 uncultured Salinibacterium sp. | reverse complement strand
GAGATCAACCGAGCGAGTCCAAAGACTCAGGCTGCGCTGCTCGAGGTGATGGAGGAATCGACGGTCACAGTCGACGGCATCACACATCCGGTCACGGCGCCGTTCATGGTGATCGCGACCCAGAACCCAATCGAGCAGGCAGGAACCTATCGTCTGCCGGAAGCGCAACTCGACCGCTTCATCATGAAGGCATCAATCGGCTACCCGGACCACACCTCGACGCTTCGCATTCTGGAAGGCGCAGGAGTGAAAGCACACGAAACCGTCGTTGCGAGCATCGTCACCGCCGATGTCGTGACCGAGATGAGTCAGCTTGCGCGAACGGTTCACGTTGATTCGACGATCAATGATTATGTGAGCCGTCTCGTTCACGGAACCCGGTCGACAGCTGAGGTGCGCCTCGGCGCAAGCGTGCGGGGCGCGCTCGCTCTTGTGCGCACGGCAAAGACCCTCGCTGCGGCGAGCGGTCGTCACTACGTGATTCCGGACGACATCAAGACGCTCGCAGAGCCCGTGCTCGCCCACCGGCTCATGCTTGATCCGGAGGCCGAGTTCGAGGGTGTGACGACCTCGAGCGTCGTTGCTCAGATACTGCTCGAAACGCCGCCGCCGAGCGACCGGCTCGCTGTGTAATGGCTGCGCAGAAGACTGCGCCAGTGCGGCAGGGATCCTCGCAGCGCGGCGCCGAACACTCGAACCGCATCGACGCCCAGTACACGACCGGTACTCGCGGGCTCACGAATGCCCGCACCCGGATTGTCGGCGAGCGAACTGGTATCACCGCCGATGTCATCGTTGGGGCCGTTCGCGCGTTTGGAATCGCGCGCACAGCCGTGGTGCAGGCGTACCGGCGAGCTGCCTCAGTCGTTACTCCGCTCGGCTGGTCAATCCTGATTCTCGTACCGGCATCGCTCGCGCTCGGCTACGGTTTGGCCTGGGTTGAGTTCATTGCGATCGGGTTCGTTGGGCTGTTGCTCATTCTCGTGGCGCTGCTGTCGCTGCGCGGTAGAGGTTCGCTCAACTTTGCCTTGGACCTGACCCGCACCCAGGTCGTTGTGGGAACGGCGGCGGCTGCTCGAGTTGTGATAAGCAACGACGACCGGCGGCGAACCTTTGGAGTGAATGTCGAAGTGCCGGTTGGTGCTGGCCTTGCCGCATTCGCCCTGCCGTCGCTTGCGCGCGGAGAGTCCCACAGCCACGAGTTCGCGATTCCGACGAGCCGCCGCGGTCGGTTGCTCGTCGGCCCGGTTCGTACTGTTCGAGCTGATCCGATCGGGCTCATTCGCCGCGAGATCGTCTGGACTGCGCCAGAGGAGGTGTTCGTTCACCCTCGCACGATCGCCATTCCCAGCGTCAGCGCTGGCTTTGTACGTGACCTTGAAGGAAACCCGACTCGCGAACTCTCGAACAGTGACGTTGCATTCCACGCGCTTCGTGAGTACGTGCCGGGGGATGAGCGCCGCTACATACATTGGAAGTCCACTGCGCGGACCGGCAGATACATGGTTCGGCAATTTGAGGAGACTCGACGCAGCCACCTCGTCGTTGCGCTGAGTCTTGCGACGGCGGACTACGGATCCGATGACGAGTTCGAACTCGCGGTAAGCGCGGCGGGCTCGCTCGGTGCCCGCGCTATTCGGGATGCCCGATCGGTCACTGTCGTTGCCAGTGAGTTCACGCCTGACTACGCCAAGCGCAAGGTCTTCGCTGTCAAGGGTCTGACGACGATAACGCGTGCACGGCTCCTCGATGACCTCGCGCTCGTCGAGCAAGCAGAATCGGCACTCACAATCGGCGACGTCGCACGGGTCACTGCTGATCAGGTCCACGGGGTTTCCGTCGCCTTCATGATTTGTGGTTCAACGGTCACGCCAAAGGAACTCCGAGCGGCATCCACGAAGTTTGAAGCTGGCGTAGAAGTGGTCGCGGTCGTCTGTGATCCCGAGCACATTCCCGGTCTACGGCGAGTGGCGGGGTTGAGTGTCTTGACGATCGGGTACCTCGAAGACCTGCAAAAGTCGCTCGCGAGGGTCGCGGCCGCATGAACGCCAGCATGAACGCCAGCGTCAATGCCAGCGTCAATGCCAGCGCCAATGCCAGCGCCAGCGGCAGGCGACCCGTGGGCTTTGTGGTCGTCAACGTAATGATGACGGTCATCACGACGATCCTTGCCGCGACAACGCTCTGGCCAATCTACGAGAGCGTTGGGATCATCGTCGTTGTGACAGTCTCTCTCGTGCTCGGCGCCACGATTGCCCTGCTTGGGGCTCGGTTTCGGTGGACCTCACTGGTCGTTCTCCTCGTCGCATTTTGCACGTTTCTCGCTGTCGGTGTTCCGGTCGCTGTTCCAGCTCAGGCGATCTCAGTGGTGCTGCCGAGCGTGGCTGGCCTTGTTGACCTCCTCGCTGCGATCGTGCTCAGTTGGAAACAGTTGCTCACCATCACGCTTCCGGTCGGAACCTACGAAGCGCTCCTCGTGCCTGCGTTCATTGTGGTGTTTTCCAGTGTCACAATCGGCCTGTCCGTCGCGATGCGCACCCGCGTGCCGGAGTTGGCCGTGCTAGCACCGATCGGCATCTTCATCTTCGGAACGGCATTCGGTCCGACCTATCCGAGTCGCCCACTCGAGGCGGCACTCGCACTGCTCGGCGCAATTCTCCTCTGGCTGGTCTGGTTGCGGTGGGATCGGCGCCAGGCTGCTCTCGCACAACTCAGGACAGCGACGGTCGGTACGGGTACGGGTACGGGCGCGGGTGCGGATGCTCCGCGTCCGGCCAGCGCAGGAGGCAAGAGCGCAGCAGGAGCGATTCTCAGTGCGGCGCTCGTTTTGCTCGTTGTCATTTCAACCTCTGTCGCCGTGCTTGGCTTCATTCCTCCGACGGTTGATCGCACCGTATTGCGCAGTGCTGTCGAACGCCCATTTGAGGCGCGCTTGTACGTGAGCCCACTCGCTGGCTTCCGTCGGTATTGGCAACCGGAGACAGTCGACAGTGTGCTTTTCGAGGCGTCGGGTCTCCCGGAAGGTGCCCGCATTCGGCTTGCCACGATGGACAGCTACGACGGCGTCGTGTACGCCGTCGGTAGCGCTAGCACGTCGAGTGAGTCTGGATCGTTCACGCGAGTACCCACTCGCGTTGATCAATCGGCCATCGTCGGTCGAGCGCTCTCGGTCGATGTCACGATCGCCGGGCAGTCAGGAGTGTGGCTCCCGACGTTCGGCCTGCTCGAGGAAATGCGTTTCGTCGATGCCGGCGGGCCGGACCGACTTGCATCGTTCTTCTACAACGATGTCACCGGCACCGGGGCCATGATCGGTGGCCTGCAGCGCGGTGATCGCTATACGGTTAGGGCAGTCGCCCCGATTGCGCCAGAGGCATCCGAGATTGTCTCCTTGCGCCCGGGATCTGCGAGAGTTCCGCAACCGCAGTCAGTTCCAGAGGAGGTTGCTGCGAAACTTCAGGAGTACAGTTCCGGGTTGACTGATCCTGGCGAGCAACTGGCCGCGATGGTCGCAGGGTTCGCTCGCGACGGCTACATCAGCCACGGGACTGGTGCCAACGAGGTGCCAAGCAGGTCCGGCCATTCGGCCGACCGCATTTCGGAACTCCTCACCGCTCCCCGCATGATCGGTGACGCAGAACAGTACGCGGTCGCGGCGGCGCTGATGGCGACTGAGATCGGATTCCCCGCGCGCGTCGTAATGGGATTCGCGCCTGCTGCCGCGACGGTTCGCGGCTCAGATATTGCCGCATGGATCGAAGTCAACACGACCGCATTTGGCTGGGTCGCGATTGACCCAACTCCGCCGGTGCGGGAGATCCCGGAAGAGCTGCCTGTCGAGAACGCTTCGGTCGCGCGGCCGCAGACGGTCGTGCCGCCGCCAACGCTGCAAACGGACAACCTTGATCGCCAGCGGCCGCCAGAGACTGTCGAGGATCAGGCAAACGATGTCGAGCCGGTAATTCAGGCCGTGCTCGCGGTGCTGCGGGTGGTCGGCATTATGGCGGCCGGCTTCGCGATCCTGTTGGCGCCGTTTGTGGGGATCATCGCAGCAAAGCGGAGGCGACGTCGATCGCGTCGTCGTGCCGCTGAGCCACTCGCTCGCGTTCGCGGCGGTTGGCAAGAGTTCGAAGATGCGGTCGTTGACCGAGGCGTGGTGCTCGAAGTCTCTTCGACACGAGGCGATGTCGCAACGCTCGTCGGCGGCCAGCAGCCTCGAATCCTCGCGGTGGTCGCTGATCGTGTGACCTTCTCTCCTGACATACCGAGCGAGAAGGACGCGGACGCGGTCTGGCGAGCCGTTGACGAACTTCGCTCGACGCTTGATGTCGGGTCGACCCGCTGGCAACGCATCAAGGCTCGGGTATCGCTCCGCTCGTTCGGCGGTCTCCGTGGAACCAGCCGAGTTCCGAGCCCGAGACTTTCAGGGGAGAGTCGATCACGATGAGCTGTTCGTTCTGTTCCACCGAGCTGCCAACTGGCGCCATGTTCTGCGGCGAGTGCGGTCATGCAGTTGTGCCAGTCGAGGTGCAAGTCGATGCGCCCGTTGATGCGCCCAGTGACTTCGCTGCCAACGTGCCGACCGAGCTGCCGACTGCAGCTCAGTCGGCGACGGCCGGCACCGCCCCGCTTGATCTGTTCCCATTGGGGCTTCCAGCGGGTTCTGTCGAGATCGATCTCGAATCACCAATTCTGGCTCCGGCCGGGGTAATTCGATTTGGAGACGAAGCGCCGGCGATCCCAGCTAGCAGGGCGAATCGGGACATCGAGCAGGCTTACATCGCTGGTCGCGAAGAAGCAGCGGCCCGATTCGTGCTCCAATTCAGCACCGGCGAGAGTGTCACCGTCAGTGGCACCGGCATCCTCGGGCGAAACCCGACGCCGGAGCCGGGGGAGTACTTCGACGCCCTTGTTACAATTCTCGACCCTGGCCGGTCGGTGTCAAAGACGCATCTTGAGTTCGGCCAAGAGGCCGGATCGTTCTGGCTGAGCGACCGCTATTCGGGAAACGGAACGGTCGTGCGCGACCCAGAACTGGCACCGGTGCGGTGCGAGGCCGGAAAACGATACTTCGTTGTTCGGGGTAGTCGGGTCGACATCGGCGAACAGTTTTTCGTCCTGAGCTGACCTCTCCATACCAGCACGATCCGGCGCAGAAAAGACACGGGCAGTTCGCATTCTGATCCATCGCTAGCATCAGGCACTTGGCTTGCCTGGTGCATGAACTCAGCGCTGTCAACGTCATGCAGACGCGAGTCGCTGCCCCGCGCCCTCCGGAGAGTCCGGTACCGTATCGGTTTCCGGCCATAGCAACGTTGGCTCCAATGCTCGCCTCCGTTCTCATCTGGCAAGTGACTGGCTCAGCGTTCGCGCTCATCTTCGCTGCCATCGGCCCGATCACCGCCATCGCGAGCCTCGCAGACTCACGCCTCGGATCTCGCCGAACGCTTCGGCGTGAAATGCGTCGATTTCACGAGGATGCCATGGCGGTCGCGGAGCAGATCCGATCACATCACTCAGCTGAATGTGAACGTCGACGGGCGCGTTTTCCCACCGGGTCCGACCTCGCGGCTTGGCGTGGGGGTGACCCGCACCGGTGGAGTTTCGCCGGCAACGGAACACTGCTCGTCAACCTCGGCATCGGCAGTTCGTCGGGCGCCGTGTCGTTTGACATGCCGGGGGGAGCCAGCAATCACGGCGCGGAAGTGCGAGCTCGACTCACCGAACTCGAGAGTTTGACACAGCGCATTCAGAACGGGCCATTGCTGGCCGATGCTCGCCTTGGAATAGGCATCAGTGGCGCCCCTTCCGTGAGTCTTGCCGCAGTGCGATCAATTCTGCTGCAACTCGCGCGAACCCTGAGTCCCTCGGACTTCGAACTACGCATCTCGGCACCGCCGATCGAGCGCGAATGGCTCAAGTGCCTTCCCCATGCGACCGATTCCCGCTTCGACAGCGACACTGTGGTAGCCCAATTCATTCGAAGCCAGGACCGAACAGTCATGGCGACTGTCGCGACCGCTGACAACGTCGCTTCGCTGCCGAGCTCGTGTCGCATCGCAATTCAGATCGACGCCACGAGTGCGATGGAACGCAACAGCACAGTCGGCGTAGACACGGTGCAGCTTGTGTTACATCCGGACCCGCAGTTTGGCGGTCCCCTTGAGTTAGCGCTGGTCTCTCGCGAGCAGGCTGTGCAATGGGCACTCGGTGCTCGCCAGATCGCCGTTCGAGACGGGCTCGTTGCGCGTGACGCTCGCCTGCCGGATCGGGTCGAACTTTGCGCGCTTCTGAAACCGGTCGTTGCCGAAGCGCAGTCAAGCGCCGCGGGGATTTCGGCGGGGAGCGGCATCCGGCCATCACTTTCTGCTGCGTTTCTTGTCGACGAAGCTGGCCCGGTCAAACTCGATCTTGCAGGCGATGGACCGCACGCGGTCGTCGGTGGCACCACCGGTAGTGGCAAGAGCGAATTGCTGATCTCGTGGGTCGTCGCGCTTGCCGCAGCACATTCACCGGAAAGCGTGACCTTCCTTCTGGTGGATTTCAAAGGTGGCGCAGCCTTCACCGCTCTGCAATCGTTGCCGCACACGGTCGGGATCATCACCGACCTCGATGAGGCGCAGGCCGATCGAGCCTTGTGGAGTCTGCGCGCCGAGTTGCGACTCCGTGAGCGAATCCTCGCCTCAGCTGGAGCTCGCGACATCGGCGAGGTCTCTGGCCTTCCGCGACTCGTGATCGTCGTGGACGAGTTTGCGACAGTCATCGATCAGCACCCAGAACTTCATGCCCTGTTCAGCGACATTGCTGCTCGCGGCCGCTCTCTCGGCGTGCATCTCATTCTCTGCACCCAGCGACCGGGCGTCACGGTTCGTGATGCGGTCCTTGCAAACGCCGACATTCGACTTTCACTGCGCGTCAACAACCGAAATGACAGCATGGCAGTGGTCGGTTCTGAAGCGGCCTCGCGACTCGATCCCGCGCTGCGCGGCCGCGCGATCCTCGCAATGGCTGGCCGGGAGCCGAGCGAAGTCCACGTGGCAGTAACCAAGGACACCGACATCCAGGGCGTTGTTCGTCGATGGACGGGATCAACTTCACCGCGTCGTCCGTGGTGCGAGCCGCTGCCGCGAGTCGTTCTTCACGATGACCTTGACATTGCGATCGGTAGTCAAGGCACCGAGTTGGATGTGCGGCTCGAAGACTCTGAAACGGTCGACAACGAGAACAGCGGCATCCCGTTCGGATTGCTGGACCAACCGGAGCGACAGCGCCGAGCCGTTGCCCGCTACGAGCCACGGCGCGATGGCAATCTGCTGATTATCGGCCGGCCAGGATCCGGGAAGTCGACGATGCTTGGCGTGCTCGGTCGTCATGAAGGGTCGCGACACTTGGCCACGTCGCCGGATGCAGCATGGGACGAGGTCTCGCACCTTGCGCATCGCCTCGGCCGCAGTCGTGAGCCCGCTCCTAGCTCGCGTGCTCGGGAGCTCATCCTCATTGACGATCTCGATTCGCTCCTGCTTCGCTTCTCACCGGACCATCGGAGCGAGTTCGTCGCCCGGCTGAGCCATCTCCTGCGTGACGGCAGTGCTGCGGGACTGGCGGTCGCGATGGCTGCACAGCGTTTCTCCACTGACGTGCACCCTCTCGCCGCACTGGTCGGAAGGACGATTCCGCTGGCCCCTGCCACGCGCCATGAGTTGAGTCTTCTCGGCCTTGACCCCGCTGACTTCATCTCTGGGCTTCCGCCCGGCGGAGGGATTTGGGGAGGGGATCGCGTGCAGGTGGTGTTTGCACCGTCGCAGGAAGCGAATGAGCGTACCGGGGCCGTCGCGGACATCCGCAAGGATCGTCCGCTAGCTCTGGTGTCTGGGCATCCTTCTGCCACCATCGAACGGCTCGACGCGCACGGCTTCGCAGTCGTGCCGCTCAGTTCAGTGGATACCGACCCTCGCGACCTTGTGGTGTCTGACGGACGCGGTCAGGTTGCTTTGGTCGGGGATGCCGAGCAGTGGCAGTCGCGCTGGGGCGCGCTCGCGAGCCTTCGACCATTGACCGACATCCTCTTTCATCGATGCACCGTACTCGACGTCCGCGCGCTCACTCGAAGCCGCGAGCTTCCGCCGGTGTTGAATGATGACCCGGCGCTGTGCTGGCGCTGGCGTGACGATGGCGGATTCGATCGCGTGCGACTGGAGAAGCCCGCCGTGAGCGCCTAACGGTGACGCCGTCACGGTCAGGTCCTAATTGAGTGCAGACGACAATTCGACACTCGGCAAAGAATGCGCCGCAGCTACCGGGGCATTCACGATATCGCCGGCGTGGGTATTGAGGCCGAGCGCGAGGGCGGGGTCCGCGCGCAACGCTTCGCGCCAGCCGAGATTCGCGATCGCGCGCACGTACGGCAGGGTCGCGTTGGTCAGCGCAAAGGTTGACGTGTTCGGCACAGCCCCCGGCATGTTGGCAACGCAGTAGAACAGCGAACCGTGCACGGTGAATGTCGGATCGG
>CAZCOC010000047.1:0-8897 GCA_964500075.1 uncultured Salinibacterium sp. | reverse complement strand
AGGTCGAGCACACGGTCACGGAAGAAATCACCGACGTCGACCTCGTGCAGTCGCAAATGCGTATCGCCTTCGGCCACAGCCTTGCTGAGCTCGGGTTGCTGCAGCCAGACATCCAGATGCGCGGCGCGGCTCTCCAATGCCGCATTACGACAGAGGACCCCGCGGCGGGATTCCGACCGGACACCGGCAAGATCACGACCTACCGATCGCCGGGCGGCGCAGGCATCCGTCTCGACGGCGGAACGGTCAGCGCTGGCGCACAGATCTCACCGTACTTCGACTCGATGCTCGTCAAGATGACGAGCCGTGGCCGAGACTTCCCTTCTGCGGTGCGCCGTTCTCGCCGCGGGCTCGCCGAGTTTCGCTTGCGTGGCGTGACCACGAACATCCCGTTTCTGCAAGCGGTGCTCGACGATCCAGACTTCATTGCCGGCAATCTCAGCACGGCGTTCATCGAGGAGCGCCCGCACCTCCTCAACTCCCATCGTTCGAAAGACCGCGGAACCAAAGTTCTCAACTGGCTCGCCGAAGTCACGGTCAATCACCCGAACGGCGATGGTGCCGGACTCATCAATCCGAGCCTGAAGCTCCCAATCGTTGACCTCGAACAGCCTGCTCCCGCTGGTTCCCGGCAGCGTTTGCTCGAACTAGGGCCGGTGCAGTTTGCGGCAGCACTGCGCGAGCAGACCGCGCTCGCAGTCACCGACACGACCTTCCGAGACGCACACCAGTCGCTCTTGGCAACGCGCGTGCGCACGCGTGATCTCGCGACGGTGCTGCCGCACGTTGCGCGCCTCACGCCAGAACTGTTCTCGGTTGAGGCCTGGGGAGGTGCGACCTACGATGTCGCGCTTCGCTTTCTGTCAGAGGATCCGTGGGAACGACTCTCGACGATGCGCGAGGCGTTGCCGACGATCGCAATCCAAATGCTGCTTCGCGGTCGCAATACGGTCGGGTACACGCCCTATCCGACGGAGGTCACGAACGCGTTCGTGCGCGAGGCTGCCACGAGCGGCGTTGACATCTTCCGCATATTCGACGCCCTGAACGACGTCAACCAAATGCGGCCCGCGATCGACGCGGTGCTCGAAACCGGAACCACAGTCGCCGAGGTCGGGCTCTGCTACACCGCTGACTTGCTGGACCCGGCCGAGTCGCTGTATACCCTCGACTACTACTTGCGGCTCGCAGAGCAGGTCGTCGAGGCTGGCGCCCACATCATCGCCGTCAAGGACATGGCGGGCCTGTTGCGTGCCGAAGCAGCGGCAACCCTCGTCAGTGCCCTACGCTCGCGGTTTGATCTGCCGGTGCACGTGCACACCCACGACACGGCTGGCGGGCAGTTAGCTACGTTGCTAGCGGCTTCACGCGCCGGTGCCGATGCGGTGGATGTCGCGAGCGCCCCAATGGCAGGCACGACGAGTCAACCATCCATGTCCGCCCTCGTCGCGGCCCTTGCTCACACCGAGCGTGACACCGGTCTCTCGCTGCAGGCCGTTTCGGATCTCGAGCCGTACTGGGAAGCCGTCCGTCACGTCTACCGGCCGTTCGAATCCGGTCTGCCAGGGCCAACCGGGCGCGTGTACAAGCACGAGATCCCGGGCGGGCAATTGTCGAACCTGCGGCAGCAAGCGATCGCGCTCGGTCTCGCCGATCAGTTCGAAAAGGTCGAGGACTGGTACGCCGCGGCGAACCGGATTCTCGGGCGTCCGCCGAAAGTCACGCCGTCATCCAAAGTCGTAGGCGACCTTGCCCTGGCCCTCGCTGCCGCCGATGCCGATCCTGATGACTTCGAGCAGAACCCGCAGAAGTATGACATTCCAGCTTCGGTCATTGGCTTCATGGCTGGCGAACTCGGTGAACTGCCGGGTGGCTGGCCAGAGCCGTTCCGGTCGAAGGTGCTCGCTGGCCGTGACGTGAAGATTGGCGTCGAGCCGATCACACCCAAGGATCAGGCCGGGCTCGACGGAGACTCCGGGCTTCGTCGAGCCACCCTCAACAGACTGCTGTTTCCAGGCCCGACCGCGATTTTTCTGCAATCACGCGAGACGTACGGCGACCTGTCGGTGCTTGAGACAACCGATTACCTTTACGGCTTGCGTCATGGCACCGAGCACATCATCGAGATGGCCAAGGGCGTCAGCATCTTTGTTGGGCTCGAGGCGATCGGTGAGGCCGACGAAAAGGGTATCCGCACCGTGATGGCGACACTCAACGGTCAGCTGCGTCCGGTCTTCGTTCGTGATCTGAGCATCGCTGTCGATTCCAAAACCGCAGAGAAGGCGGATGCCACCCAACCGGGCCATATCGCAGCCCCGTTCTCCGGCGTCGTCACGCTCCAGGTCGACGATGGCGCTCGCGTCGAGGCGGGCCAGACCGTCGCCTCGATTGAGGCCATGAAGATGGAGGCGGCGATCACCACGTCGGTGAGTGGAACTGTCACACGATTGGCGATTCCGAAGACGCAGCAGGTCGATGCCGGTGACCTCATTCTGGTGATCGGGCCGGGCTGACACCGACAATCAAGAGTCTCTCAGTCGACTTCGCTGTAAACTAGCGGTTTGTGTTCGCGAAGGGAGATCTACAGTGGTCGCGAAAAGCACGAGCAATGAAGTGGTGGCGCTACAGGAGAGCCTGACATTCACGGTCGACCTCCCAGCCCAGGTGCGCGAAGCCCCGGAGCATGAAGCGGCGGTCGCGATCCCGGAGTTCGCAGGGGATCCAGGAGACATCGTGCCGTCGATCGGCCCGAACACCACGACGATTACCGTCGCATCCGAGTCGGTCGCCGTGCTGCCGGAGGAGGAAGAGCCACTGCCGATCCCCGAGCTCCCGGAATCCGACGTGGTCTACACGCGCCGCGGCAAGAAGTCTCGCAAGGTGTCATCGACCCCAGAATCGGCCGCGATGTTGACGGCAGATCGATTGATCGAACCCCGCCGCCGCCGCAAGCCTGCCCCGGAGGGGTTCCTCCAGCGATTGCTCTACGACGCCACATTCCGCCTCGTCAACGTTGGCGACTCCTATCGCGTTCGCGAGCGAAAGGCTCTCGACGCCCGCATCGCTAAGCACTTCGACGGTGGAACCCGCTTTGTTGCCGTGCTCTCTCGCAAGGGCGGTGTCGGCAAGACCACAATCACGACCATTCTCGGGATGGCAATGGCCAAAGTGCGTGAAGACCGAGTGATCGCAATCGACGCCAACCCGGATCGCGGCACCCTCGCCGAGCGCGTCACGCGACAGAACCCGTCAACCGTGCGCGATGTTGTCGCTCAGGCGAAGGAGATCGGCACCTTCAGCCAGTTCCAAGCGCACATCACGCGCGACAATACGCGGCTGCACATTCTTGCCTCCGACACCGACCCACTTGTTTCTGAGGCGTTCGACGAGGCCGGCTACAACGTCGTTGCCGACATGGCAGAGCGCTTCTATTCGGTCGCCATCACCGACTGCGGAACGGGTGTCGTCCATTCCGTCATGAAGGCAACCCTTGAGCGCGCGGACTCGGTCGTCATCGTGTCCGGTGGCAGTGTCGATGAGGCTCGCCTCGCATCCGAGACGCTGACCTGGCTGGAGTCAAATGGCTACGGCCACCTTGTCGAAAACGCAATCGTTGCGCTCAACACCTCGACGCAAGGGACGAACCTCGTCAAGCTTGAGGAGATTGAGGCGCATTTCCAGTCCCGTGTGCGCGACATCGCTCGCATTCCGTACGACGCGCACTTAGCGACCGGCTCGCTTATTGACTTTGACGAGATCGCTCCGCTCACCAAGAGCGCCGCGCGCGACCTTGCGGCCCTCGTGATCGATGGCATCCCCGAATTGCCAGCTGACTGAACCGTGACCGAACGAACCATCCGTCTCTTTGGTGATCCCATTCTTCGCTCGGTGTGCGACCCGATTCGCGCGGGCGATCCTCGAGCGGCTGGCCTGGTCACCGACCTTGTGGACACTGTGCGAGCCCCTGGACGCGCAGGCGTTGCCGCGAATCAGATCGGCGTAGGACTGCGCGCCTTCAGCTACAACGTCGGCGGCGAGGCAGGCTATATCGTCAACCCCGTACTTGCGGAAGTGAGCGGCGAGGCGGAGCTCGTGGATGAGGGGTGTCTTTCGGTACCCGGTTTCTACTTTCCACGTCTGCGGTATCCGTACGCGCGCGCGACAGGTATCGACCTCGAGGGAAACCCGGTCGAATTAGCGGGGACTGGTCTTTTGGCTCAGGCCATTCAGCACGAGATCGACCACCTCGATGGTCACTTGTTTATCGAGGGACTCGAGCCCGAGACGAAGCGCGACGCGATGAAGCTCATTCGCTCGGCACCGTGGTATTGACCACGGTGCCGAGCAAATTACGGTCTGGCCTGACCGCTAAGAGGTGACGCTAGTGCCTTGCGTTTCCGGCGCACCGACGTAGAGTCCCTCGATGACATCGGCGAAGTCCACGAGAATCACGTTGCGCTTGATACTCAATTTGGGAGTCAAGTGGCCGCTCGCCTCGGTCAGCTCTGAATCGAGGATGTGGAACTTGCGAATCGACTCGGCGCGCGAGACCGACGCGTTCGCGGCATCCACCGCCTTCTGAATTTCTGCGATGACAGCCGGGTGTTTCGCCGCGTCGGTCACAGTGAGTGTTTCGTCGTGTCCGTTGTTCTTCAGCCATGCCGGCAGCATCTCGTCGTCGAGGGTGATGAGCGCCGAAATGTAGGGCCTCTGATCACCGACAACGATGACCTGACCGATGATCGGATTCGCGCGAATCGGGTCTTCGAGGCCAGCAGGGGCGACGTTCTTGCCGCCAGCGGTGACGATGATCTCCTTCTTGCGACCAGTGATCTCGAGGTAGCCGTCTGCATCAAACTGGCCGATGTCGCCGGTCTTGTACCACGTACCGTCGAACGCCTCCTTGGTGGCTTGCTCGTTGTTCCAATATCCCGCGAACACACATATGCCCTTGACCTGGATCTCGCCGTCGTCTGCGATGCGAACTGCGACACCCGGAAGTGGTGGGCCGACCTTGCCGATCTTGAACTTGGACACCAGGTTGATTGAGACCGGAGCCGTGGTTTCAGTGAGTCCGTAGCCCTCGAGAATCGTGAGGCCAAGACTGCGGTAGAAGTGTCCAAGCCGCAAGCCGAGCGGAGCGGAGCCAGAGACGGCGTACTTGACGCGACCGCCGAGTGCCGCGCGGATTTTCGACAGCACGAGCCGGTCAAAGAGCGCGAACTGCAGCTTGAGTCCCAACGGCACGTGTCCGGCATCGATGGCCTTCGAGTGCGCGATGGCGACATCCGCTGCGCGCCGGAAGATCTTGCCCCTGCCGCCGGCTTCGGCCTTCTGCTCTGAAGAGTTGTAGACCTTCTCGAACACGCGGGGCACCGCAAGAAGGAAACTCGGCTGGTATGAGGCCATCGATGGCAGCAGAAGCTTGGTGTCTGGCTGGTGGCCGACCTTCACACCACCGTGCACCGCGAGCACCGAGATGAAGCGCGCGAAGATGTGGGCGAGTGTGATGAAGAGCAACGTGCTCGAGTCCGGGTTGACGACCTCGGGCACTGCCTTCTGTGCGTTCCTGGTGAGTTCGACGAAGTTGGAGTGCGTGATGATGCACCCTTTCGGCTTACCGGTCGTTCCCGAGGTGTAGATGAGGGTCGCAAGGTCGGAACCCTTCGCGATGCGACGGCGACGCTCGATCTCCTCGTCTGCAACCCCGGTTCCTGCGGCGGCGAGCTTGTCGAGGTCGCCGAGGTCAATCTGCCAGACGTTGCGGATGGCTGGAACATCCGCTCGAATCTCATCGAATCGTGCGTAGTGGTCTGCGTTCTCGGTGATGATCGCGATCGCGCCGGAGTCGGTGAGGTTCCACAGGATCTGGCTTGGTGCTGAGGTCTCGTAGATTGGCACGAGCACAGCGCCGGCGAACCAAGTCGCGAAGTCGATGAGGGTCCACTCGTAGCGAGTCTTGGCCATCAGGCCGATTTTGTCGCCCGGTTCGACACCCGCGGCGACGAGGCCTTTTGCGAGTTCGGTGACTTGGCGCAGGAACTCAGCGCTCGTTACGTCGCTCCAGCCGCCATCAGCCGTCGGAATTGCGAACAACGCACGATCGGGAGTGGCAGCAACCCGATCAACGAGCAGATCTGTGGTGTTTGCCTCCGGATCGGCGGCGACCATTGCAGGAACTTCGAACTCTTTCACGATAACTCCTTCGGCACCGGTTGGGGATGTGCTTAGTGTAGCTGCGCCAGTAATTCGGGGCGATGGCCCCTTCGAACGGCTGTGCGGGCCCAACTACACTAGGTCACCGTGCATGCCATTGGGATCGACATCGGTGGAACCAAGATTGCCGGTGCTGTCGTCACTGAAGACGGCGAAATCATTGCAGAGGAACGAGTAGCCACCGCAGCCGGTGACTCTGACGGCGTTGTCGATGCGGTCGTCGAGATGGTTGAGCGGCTGTCGATCGGCCACGAGATTGCGGCTGCCGGCGTTGCAGCCCCGGGCTTTATCGACGTTGAGCAGTCCACTGTCTACTACACCCCGAACATCAGCTGGCGGAATGAGCCATTACGGCGACGATTGTGCGACCGCCTTGCGATGGACGTGACCATCGACAACGATGCCAACGCTGCCGGCTGGGCGGAGTACCGGTTTGGCGCCGGCCGGGTTGTGACGGATATGACGATGCTCACGATCGGCACTGGAGTCGGTGGGGCGGTGATCTCGCAAGGCAGACTGTTCCGTGGCGGCTTTGGAGCGGGAGCCGAACTTGGTCATCTGCGGGTTGTGCCCGATGGACTACCGTGCGGCTGCGGCGCGCGCGGCTGCATCGAACAGTACGGTTCTGGGCGAGCACTGTTACGAATGGCCAACGAGATCGCTGACGTCGGTGGCATTGGCCGTGCGCTCGCCGAGGCGCGCAGCGTGCATGGCACGCTCAATGGTTCGGTCGTTGGAGACCTCATCGCTGCTGGCGATCCGGGTGCCGCTCACGCGCTTCAGCAACTCGGCCACTGGCTCGGGCAGGCCTGCGCGAGCCTCGGAGCGATACTCGATCCGCAGCGGTTCGTATTTGGCGGTGGGGTTGCCGTGGCAGGGGAGTTGCTGCTGGCACCGATCCGGGAGTCGTACCGCCAGCACGTTCCAGCACGCGGCTACCACCCAGAACCGGAGTTCGTCATCGCCGAGCTCGTCAACAACGCCGGTGTCGTCGGCGCCGCTGACCTCGCCCGCACCCACGCTCGCAGCGAGCGCTAGAGTAGACCCCGCCCTCAGGAGGTGCGCGAGTGTTCTACTGGTTCATGAAGAATCTGGTCGCAGGACCCCTTCTCAAGACCGTTTTTCGCCCGTGGGTTTCCGGCAGTGAAAACATCCCCAAGACCGGTCCCGTCATCCTTGCCAGCAACCACCTCTCGGTAATCGACTCGATCATCCTGCCTCTTGTGATCGAGCGGCGCATCTCGTTTCTGGCCAAAAGCGACTACTTCTCCGGGCGGGGTCTTCGCGGCTGGGCGATCAAGAACTTTCTGCTCGGCACCGGGATGCTGCCAATCGATCGATCAGGCGGCAAGGCTTCAGAGGCATCCCTCAATACCGGGCTCGGGGTGCTCTCTGGCGGCAATGTGCTCGGCATTTATCCGGAGGGCACGCGCAGTCCCGATGCTCGACTGTATCGAGGACGCACCGGCGTGGCTCGCATGATCCTTGAGTCGCACGCCCCGGTGATCCCCGTTGCGATGTTCGATACCGAAAAGGTTATGCCGATCGGCAGCAAGCTGCCGAAAGTGCGACGCATCGGCATCGTTTTCGGGGAACCACTCGATTTCACTCGTTTTGAGGGGCTTGAGGGTGACCGCTTTATCCTTCGCTCGATCACCGACGAGATCATTTACGAACTTGGTCGTATCAGCGGTCAGGAGTATGTCGACGTATATGCGTCGTCGGTGCGCGAGAAGACGGCCAGTGTGCGCGAGAAGACGGCCAGTGTGCGCGAGAAGACGGCCAGTCGCGCCAAGTGAATTGGGCACCGCCCGGTTCAAGCCCGTGCGGTGGGAGCCGATAAACTCGGAGGCTGGCCTTCGTTCCCCATTCCAAAGGATTTGCTGTGGTTGACCCATCCGAACCAATTGTGCTGCCGGATCCAGCTGTCATAGCCGGCCTCGATTATTGGCGAACGCTTCCGATCAAGCAACAGCCAGAATGGCCAGACCCGGATGCCGTCGGCGCGGCATCCGCCAAGATCGCAAGCCTGCCACCGCTCGTCTTCGCTGGAGAGGTCGACGTGTTGCGTGAGCGACTCGCGAAGGCCGCGAGGGGGGACGCGTTCCTGCTCCAGGGCGGTGACTGCGCTGAGACCTTCGCCGGCGCGACCGCTCAACAGATTCGCGACCGGGTCAAGACGATCCTCCAGATGGCAGTCGTACTCACATACGGCGCATCCAAGCCGATCATCAAGATGGGCCGGATGGCTGGGCAGTTCGCCAAGCCTCGCTCGAGCGACACCGAAACGCGGGGCGACGTCACGCTGCCTGCCTATCGCGGCGACATCGTCAACGGCTACGACTTCACGCCGGAGTCCCGTCAGGCAGATCCGGCCAGGCTCGTCGAGGGGTACCACACCGCCGTCTCCACCCTCAATCTCGTGCGGGCGTTCACCCAGGGTGGGTTCGCCGACCTTCGGCAAGTTCATTCGTGGAACAAGGGCTTCGCTCAGAATCCCGCCAACCACCGCTACGAGAAGGTCGCCAGCGAGATCGACCGAGCCATCAAGTTCATGGAGGCGGCCGGCGCCAATTTCGACGAACTCAAGCGAGTCGAGTTCTACTCGAGCCACGAGGGTTTGCTGATGGACTACGAGCGGCCGATGACCCGCATCGATTCCCGAACCGGCACACCGTACA
>CAZCOC010000046.1:0-8898 GCA_964500075.1 uncultured Salinibacterium sp. | reverse complement strand
CCTCAAAGGACTGCGTTGTTTCGACAGAGTCGAGGGTGCAAGTGCTGAAGCCGGGCGTGCCGGTCTCGACGACGCCGATCCCGTGGGACCGCACCCGCTCAGCTGCCGACACGTGCGGCGTCGAGCGGCCGCAAGTCATTGCGGAGGGGGCGACCTACCGCTTCGGTGTCTCGCTCGGTGAGATCTCGTCCGCGACGACGACCCCGTTCCTGCTGTACTGATAGCGCCGTCGTGCTGCGCTCAACGTCACTGGTCCTCGTCAACCAACCTTCACGGGATGCCGCGGCACACGACCTGCTCGCCCCTCCCCACCGCGTGGTCGATGTCGCGGCGCCGCACGTGAGTGTGATGGATCTCGCGGCAACACGAGGCGATGGCATCTTCGAAACGATGAGCGTCGGCCACGGGCATCCGCAAGCCCTCGATCACCACCTGCGGCGGTTCGCGTCCTCCGCGATCGCGCTTGAGCTACCGCGCCCGGATCCTGCGGTCTGGCGCGCGGCGATCGCTGCGGCCATCGCCGAGGTCGACCCTGTTGCCGAAAGCTTCGTGAAGATCGTCATGACCCGTGGAATCGAGGGAGACGGCCGGCCGACCGGCTGGGCCTACTGCGCGCACTCCCCGGATTACACGGCCGAGCGCACCGTCGGCGTGCGCGTGGCGTTCCTCGACCGCGGCCTCCGGCACGACGTTGCGACGACTTCCCCGTGGTTGCTTGCCGGGGCGAAAACGCTGAGCTACGCGGTCAATCGAGCGGCTGTGCGCGAAGCTGCTCGCCGCGACGCTGACGATGTCATCTTCGTTTCGAGCGACGGCTTCGTCCTTGAGGGCCCGACTTCGACCGTGCTGTACCGGCGGGGGATGACGCTCTTCACTCCTGGCCCTGGACTCGGCATTCTCGACGGCACGACTCAGGCGAGCATCTTCGCGTGGGCGCCACAGCACGCGTTTGAAACACAATTCGAGCTATCAACACCCGAAACAATCATGCGAGCGGATGCCGCGTGGCTTGTCTCGAGCGTTCGGCTCGTCGCTCCCATCCGCGTGCTCGACGGGACCTCGCTGAGCCTTGATCGGGACCTCACCGAGCAGCTCAACAGATTTTTGCTCGCGCAGAGAAGCTGAGCCCGTGACGAGCGATCCTTACAGAATCTGACTCGAGAGAATGCTCTTCCCGAACGGGGGGTGGGATGGACTCGTCGAGGACTTTCCGTCGCGTGATTCACGCGTTATCCTTTCAGGGTGAACCAGGACGGCTTCGGCATACCCGCGGGCTGGTATCCCGACCCCTTAGGCCTGCCGCAATTGCGCTGGTGGGATTCGCAAGCCTGGACCGAGCACACCTCTGAAGCACGGGCACCAATTGTTCTTCAGCCCGCGACGAAGCTCGCCTACGCCGAGGAAGAGCTGCCATCCCGTCGCGAACAGCGCGATCGCGAACGCCGCGAGAACGCACCGGAGTACGAGTCGCTATCTCCGTTCGATCGACTGATTGACCTTGACGTCGAGTACGAAGCCGATCCGGATATGGTCCGCGAAGAACTCAGTGCTCAACCCCTGCTTGCAATGACGCTAAAGGCGCTCGAGCCACCGCTCGCCGACACCGAGGACCAAGCGGCACTAGGTCCGATGCGCGCGCGCGCGCACGCGAATTCCACGCCAGAAGCGTCAACCCTCACTGAGCTTGCCGTTGATGCGCCGCCGGAACGAGCACCCAAGCGGAAGAAGACTTTCACAGGAGCCGCGTTGGCAATCGCCCTCATGCCCTTGTTCCAGCTTTCCGTGAGCGTCATCATCGTGGTTGCACTCGGTCTTGGAGCCAACCTCCCATTGCTCATTGTTGTCTGGGTGGTGCCATATCTCGCGGTGTTGGGCTTTGCGGAGTACGACAAACTGTTGCTGCAGACTTGGGGACATTCTCGGCCAGCGAGCACCTTTTGGGCATTGTTGACGAGTCCCTTCTACCTCGTCATGAGGGCCGCCCGAACATACAAAGAGACGGGAAAGGGCTGGAGTCTTGTAGGGGTGTGGGGGGCTGGAATTGCGGCCGTCCTCGCGGCTGTGCTCGTCGTTCCCGGATTGGTTATCTCGCTCGCCCCTCAAGCCTTCAGCGCCGAGGTCGAGCGCTCGGTGGTAGCGAACGCTGCGGCTCTCGGTGCGGAAATCACCGTCGATTGCCCAGCAACGCCTCCATTGCTGATCGGTGAGACCTTCACCTGCCGCGCGACGAAGCCCAACGGCGAGATGGACTCGATTCTGGTGGGCCTCGAGCGCAGTAATGGCTGGATCACCTGGCAGGTCGAGTACTGGGGCGCATGGGTGATGCTCAGCTAGCAAGCTGTAGCGACGCGCTTCCAAGCTGTTCTCTCAGGACTCGGATGCCGCGAAGGCGAGCGTCATGGCAGAACCCAGTTGGCCAGCACTCGCGTCGATGACGGTCGTGAACCCGAGGCGCGCAGCCTCGGCGGTTCTTCGAGCAACGGAGGAAGCGCTCCGGATCTCACCAGCGAGACTGATCTCGCCAACCGCGGCGAGCGTCGCCGGTAGCGGCGAATCGTGGTGAGCGCTTGCGATCGCCAATGCGATAGCGAGGTCGGCCGCCGGTTCTGTGACGCGAATCCCGCCGACGGTCGAAACGTAGACATCGCATCCAGACAGCGGTAGGTGCGCTCGCCGCTCGAGCACGGCAAGCAGCATTGCCACCCGAGAGGAGTCGACTCCGTTGACGACCCGGCGAGGTTGCGGCGCCTGCGTCTTGACGATGAGTGCCTGCACTTCAACAGGCAAGGCCCGGCGACCCTCGATCGCGATGGTCACGCAGGTTCCGCTCACGGGAACGCGCGAACGCGAGAGAAAGAGTCCGCTCGGGTCTGCGACCTCGGCGATGCCGTCGCCGGTCATCTCGAAGCAGCCGACTTCCTCTGTCGACCCGAAACGGTTCTTATGAGCGCGAACGAACCGCAAGGCGGTCTGGCGGTCGCCTTCGAACTGCAGCACAACATCCACGAGATGTTCAAGCAATCGAGGCCCAGCAATCGAGCCGTCTTTGGTCACGTGACCGACGAGAAGCACGGGCAGGTTGCGGTCTTTGCTGAGGCGAATAAGGGTGGATGCCACTTCGCGCACTTGTGACGGACCGCCGGCCAACCCATCGGTCAGCCCGGATGACACGGTCTGCACCGAGTCGATGATCACGAGTTGCGGCTGCACCTGGTCGATGTGCCCAAGGACTGCGGCGAGGTCGGTCTCTGCGGCGAGAAACAGTTCAGGCTCGAGAGCGTTCGTGCGCTCTGCGCGAAGCCGAACCTGGCTGACGCTCTCTTCAGCAGTGACATACAGCACGCGTTTGCCGGTGCGCGCGGCCCGACAAGCAACCTCGAGCAGAAGGGTGGATTTGCCGACACCGGGTTCTCCGCTCAGCAGGATCGCGGCCCCCGGCACCACCCCGCCGCCGAGTACACGGTCGAATTCGGCAATACCGCTCGGCCAGTGCGCGACGCTTGCGGCGCCGATTTCTGTGATCGCGATCGCGCCAACCACTGGGCGAACGGCACTCACTCGAACTGTTGGCGCTGCCCCATCGCCGACTGTGTTCCATTGCTGGCACTCACCGCACTGCCCGACCCACTTGAGGCTCGTCCAGCCACACTCGGTGCAGCGGAAAACGGAGGTCGGTCGGGCCATTGCGCCAGCCTAGAGTGAGCCGACGACATCAGGTTTCATGACTACGACCATGTTGCGTAGCACCACACGTCACCCAGAGATATGATCGAGCGCAACCGGAGGCCCCTATGAACCGTCATTCGCAAATAGTGTCCACTCTCATGGTCCCGTTCATCGCCGCGGCGGTATTGGTGGGATGCTCGGCCGGTGGAGACGAAGCGAGCCCGAGTGATGAAGTGGGCGGGTCGACCGGCGAGCTCGGCGAAGCGGACAGCGACGATCTCGCCATCGGAGGCGACACCTCCTGCATTTCGGGCAGGGTGTGGCAACTCGACATCGAGGATCTGGCGAGCCAGCTTGCCATCGAACTCGCGGCAGGGGGTTTTGAGGTACTCGAGTACGGCGTCGAAGGCGGCAGCACCCTGCAGTTCGACGAGGCGGGAGCCGTGAACATCGCCTCTCAGCACGTATACACCATCATGGTGATCACCGACGCGGATGCCAGCATCACCTTGGCGCAGGTTCATGAGGGGGCACCCTCAGGTGAGTGGGGGTGGAAGGGCAACACCAATGTCATGGAGTTCGCAAACTGGGACTCCGGCGGCTACTCGGTCGTAAACTTCCTCGTCGTGAACGGGATCTATCTGGAGTCGGACATCCCGATCCCCAGCGACACGATGTCTGGCACGAACATGACCGTCGAGTGCGTCGGATCGAAGATGACCACAATCACGGACGGGAGCCCGTTCATCCAGCGCTGGACGACCGACGACTGACCGAAGGTCGTCGGCTCAGCTGGCCTTCACGCGAGGCTGAGGAAGAGCTTCTCGATCTCGTCAGGAGTCATGCCGTCGTGGGTACCCTCGCCGGCCGAGTCAGCTACACCGCACGAGACAATCGCATTGGCGATGATCGCAAAGCCCGCGCGGATGAGGATCCGCTTCATTGCGTCCGGATCGTGCGTGCTCGTCGAGGCGGTGCAGACGGGTCGCGGTCGACACCCCGGCAGCGACGCCGCCAATGATCAGGATGCGGCGGGGAGCGGTCATGGAGTGCGTTATACCCTCCCGGGGTATTCATCGATCCCCTACGGTTGAGCCGGTCGGTTAAGCTCGAAGCGAAAGAGGGGGCACTGTGGCATCCGATCAGTCGTTCGATCCCCGTTTCGACCCGACCTTCCAACGCGGGTTCGACGCCATGGCGGCGGGGTCCATGGCGGCGGGGCCCCTCGAGGCTGCGCCCGTGTTGCCAATAGTTGAGGGGTCTGGACGGGTCGAGCAGGTGGGCCGGGTGCCGGTCGAGCGGGCGGTGGTCGAGCGCGCCGAGGCGCTCTTCGTTCGAGAGCCCGGTCCCTCCCTCCGCGGCAACCCTTGGATCAGGGTTCTCTGGATGACGGCACTCCTCCTCGCCGCCGCCGGGGCTGCCGCCCAGTACTTCGCCCAGCGCATCACATACGCGCCGACCGCACCGACGGCCGCGATCGAGTACGTCGTTCCCGCCATGCTCTCGGCCCTCTCGCCCTGGCTATTCGCGGTGGGACTCGCGACCGGCGTCGCCACCATGGTCATCCACGCGCTGCGCTGGTATCCGGGGGACTGATGCGTCCCAGTCGGATCGGTGCCTTCGTCGGTGGCGGGTTGTTGCTGCTCGGCGGGGCACTGTTGGGCGTCTCCGCGGCGGAGTACCTCAGTTCGCCGCAGCCACTCGACAGCTTCTCTGGCAACGTGGTGTTCACGGTCAACGGCCGACTCGTGCAGTACCCGTCGTGGGCTCCGGATGCTCCGACAGTCCTCCTGGTCGGCGCGGGGCTGGTTGTGCTGGCGGTATCCCTTATTCTGACGGCGCTCGCGTGGGGGCCGCGGCGCGATCGCGTGTACTAAACTCGCCTGCGGAACCGTGTCCGAGCGGCCGAAGGTGCAACTCTCGAAAAGTTGTGTGGGTGAGAGCCCACCGTGGGTTCAAATCCCACCGGTTCCGCCAATGTGATCTCGCAAGACACGGGAAAGTGCTAGGCAACCCGTCGAGCGTCATGCCGTGCCGCCTGCTATTCGAGCAACTTGCCGGCTTGGGTGATGTCCTCCATGAGTGCCGCGATCTCGGCCGGCACCTCTGGAATCTGCTCGTGGGCGATCGAGCCGTCGGCTGACCACACCAGGTTCACCTGCAGGGCGGGGTCCATGTCTGGGTAGTCGCTGCGGTTGTGAGCACCACGGCTTTCGCGCCGCTCCAGAGCGCAGGCGAGGGTTGCTCGAGCCGCCATGAGAGATGCCCGCAGGTCGAACGCGTGTGCAAGGCCAGAGAACCCCGCGACATCCGGATGCACGCCGATCCTCGTTTGGCGATCGTCGAGGTCGTCCAGCTGGCGCAGTCCTTCCAACAGCCCCGCCTCGTCGCGCACGACTCCGCCGAAGTCGGTCATGGTGTTGCGGATGTCGCGCTGCAAGGCCCGCACATTCTCCTCCCCATCTGAGGCCAGAGTGCCGGTCACCTCCCGCTCGGCGGCGTCGATCGCATCCTGCGACCGATTCTGGGAGACGATCCCAGCGCTGTACTCTGCCGCAGCCTCGCCGACGATCCGGCCGAAGACGAGCAGCTCGATGAGCGAGTTGCCGCCGAGCCGATTGGCCCCGTGCAGCCCGCTGGATGCCTCACCGATGGCATACATCCCGACAACATCGGTGGAGTGGTCTTCCGGTCGCACCCACACACCGCCCATGGAGTAGTGCGCCGTCGGGGCGATCTCGATGGCGGTAGTTGTGACATCCAGTACCTGCAATTCGAGCATGGTCTGGTACACGCGCGGCAGGCGCGTCATGATCGTCTCGCGAGGCAGGTGGGAAATGTCGAGCAGCACGCCGCCCTTAGCGGTGCCGCGCCCCTCCTTGATCTCGGTGTACGCGGCAAGCGCGACCCTGTCGCGGGTGGATAATTCCATGCGCTCGGGGTCGTAATTGACCATGAACCGCTCGCCGAGGGCGTTCCGCAGAACCCCGCCCTCGCCCCTGGCGGCCTCGCTGATCAGGGTGCCTGCGGCATTCTCTGGTTCGAGGATGCCACTCGGGTGGAACTGAACGAACTCGGCGTCGCGCAGCCGGCCGCCGGCATCCACCGCCAGCTTGAATGAGTCGCCGGTGTTCTCGTCGCGGCGGCTGGAGGTGCGACGCCAGATGCGATTGTGTCCCCCAGCGGCAATGATGACAGCGTCGGCGATGATCGTCACCCGACTGCCGTCGCGCAGGTCGAAGCCGTAGGCACCGAACACCACGTTGTCGCGCACCAGAATTCGCGTGATGTACACCGAGTCCAGAATGGGCACCTCAAGCTGGGCTGCCCGGGCGACCAGAGTGCGCTGGATCCCGAGGCCCGTGTAGTCCCCCGCGAACGCGGTGCGGCGATACTTGTGGGCGCCAAAATAGCGCTGGCTGATGCGCCCGTCACTCTCGCGCGCGAACGGCATGCCCCAGCGCTCGAGATCCTCGATGCCGCGGCCAGCGTTCTTCGTTACGATCTCGGCGGTGTGCGGGTTGGCCAGAAAGTAGCTCTCCTGGATGGTGTCTGCCGCGTGCTGCTGCCAGCTGTCTTCGGCATCCATCGTGGCGAGGGCTGCATTGATGCCGCCGGCGGCCAGCGAGGTGTGTGCGTCGTTCTTGGGTCGCTTTCCGACGGCGAGTACGTCAACCCCGCGTTCTGACAGTTCGATCGCGGCCCGCAGGCCTGAACCTCCGGTGCCGATGACGAGCACGGAGGTCGAGATGCGGCGTCCGGCGACGGTAACTTCTGGCATGAACAAGCCTTTCCAAGGAAGCGATTCGGAGCCGATCGAGCGCTGCTCCAGCCGCCACACTAGCTTGGGTTTGCTTGGCATTTGCCCTGTTAACGAGAGGCGTCGGCCGACCTCAGGACTTCGGGGACCCGCTGGAAGGTTTCGTCCGGGATGATTCTGTTTTACTATAGATGTATCTACTTTTACAGGTATGGAGCCCACAGGTGGATATGTCAAATCCGATAAGCACGATCATCCCGAAGCTCGACGGGAATATCTATCGAGTGCTCGCGCGCACAACGACTTCGCTGTCTGGCGCGCGCGTCGCAGCGCTTGCGGGCAAAGCGTCTTATCCGGGCATTTTGACTGCGCTCGCTCGCTTGGTTCTGCAAGGAACGGTGCTCGTTGAGCGGGCAGGCTCTGCGTACATGTACCGCGCCAATCGGGAGCACATCCTCTGGCAGGCAATTGAGCAGGCAGTCTCGGCCGCCGGATCGGTACTGCCCACTCTCAAGTTGCGGCTGTCTGAACTCGTCCGCGAACGCCTGGGCGCGAGGGCTTCGACGGATTGCACGATGGCTATCTTCGGGTCCGTCGCGCGCGGAACGAGCACCGTCGACAGCGACCTTGACATTGTCGCGGTCCTTCCCGACTACCTTCCCGGGGAAAGCGGCGCAGAGCTTGTCGATGCGCTGAGCGCAAGCGTGCATCGATGGACGGGAAACAATTGCAACGTGTATCTGGTGACGACGAATCGGCTCCGGGAGCTCGTCGAGACGAACGACCCAATTGTCGAATCTTGGCGCTCCGATGCCGTGACGTTCCACGGAATGAACCTTCGAGAACGTCTGGGCCACTAAACGGTCTGTGGCTTGTGAAACCATTGAGGTGTGGCACCGAAAACCAAGACAGCGATGATGAACAGAGAAGAGAGTCGTGAGCGGGCAGGAACGGCTCGCGAACATTTGCAGGTCGCCAGTGAGCGTTACCAGTACGCAATAGCGTCGCCTGGCCCCTCACCGAGTGCCCAGGTGTCGGCTTCTAATTCCATACTTGCTGGTATCGCCGCCGCAGACGCGATCACCGGAGTCACCCTCGGCGCTCGTGCAAACGATCAGGACCATGCCATGGCGGCCGCCCTCCTCGCAACAGTCCTTCCCGACGGAACGGCACTGGCGGTGAAGCTCCGCCGGCTCTTACGCGACAAGTCGCTTTTGCAGTACGGCGGTTACTGCACCCCGGCAAAGTCGCTAGAGATGCTCAAGCTTGCAAGTGCGCTCGTCGAATCGATGGATCAAGTTCACAAACTGAGCTGATGTGTTGGACATAGCCAGACCGATGGCTGTCCGACCCTGTGCGCCTCAATCCGAATCGTGTGCAAGGCAGGAGTCAAAGGAATCAGCCCCGCAGGGTGCGGAGCAGCTTGGCGACGGAGGTCATTGCCCCGCCGAGTACGGCCGGGATTCCGCCAC